>JBOGAY010000223.1:0-2584 GCA_051655925.1 Sarcina sp.
CAACAGAAAAAGTATGGAAAGCTGGAACAAATTATCAAAAAGGTGATGTTGTAACTTATAGTGGGAAAACTTATATCTGCTTACAACCACACCAAGCTTTAAATGGTTGGGAGCCTTCAAATGTTCCTGCTCTTTGGGCTGTTAAATAGTTAATCACTCTTTAAAGTAAAAAAAGATGGAGCTGCATGAAAGTGCAACTCCATTTTTTTGTTATTCTATATTTAATTTGTCTTAATAATTAATTATTCTTAGACTGCTTTAGTTCATTGGATTTGTAATTTCCTTATTTAAACCCTAAAATCTCTCTTTTTATATAAGACAAATGTTACTGCTAAACTTATTACAATAACTACTGCACTAATTACAAGGTAAGTAAAATCAAATCCACTCGCTACTATTTCTGATGGTGTGTATTTATCATAAGGTGAAAGATATTTTAAGAACTCAAAGTCCTCATTAAGCTTTGCAACTACTCCAAGTACATAAGTTCCAAAGAACATTCCAAGTCCTATTTGTATTGGCGACTTATTATCTTTAAGTAAAACTGATATTAAAAATCCTACGCTCATGAAAATTAATGCAACTATAAATGAGCCTACTAAAATAGTTTTTATTTTCATAAGTATTTCTATTTGATTGCTCTCTCCTGCTGTAAATGCAAATACAAATCCAAAGCTAACTATTCCTATAATCATAATTAAAATAAATAATGATATAACACTTACTATAAGTTTCTTTAAAACTATTGAAGTCCTTGTTATTGGTTTTGAATATAAAAATTCAATAGTTCCCTCATCCTCTTCTTTACTTAATGCTGATGTTCCAAGAATTGCTCCATAAATACATATAGCCATTAGAATATACTGAAATGAATAAGCAAAATAATCTATAATATTAGAAAAATCCATTGTTGTTGATATATTAAACATTTCAAGCATTGCTGGTGGTAATGCATCCATCTTTGCCATAACAACATCCATCATATCCATACTTTCCATTGTTGGAAACATAGACATGAATAATGCTAAAATCCCTGATGTAACTACTGACCAAATCAGTATAGATTTCATATTTTTCTTTAATTCAAATTTTATAACATTCATCTATTTATCCCCCTCGTAATAATGCATGAACGTATCTAAAAGTTCTTCTTCACATATACTTAAATCTAAAATTTTATAGCTTGTGAGTTTTAGTAAAAGCTTATTTATATCACCATTATAGTTAAACTCAAACTTATTTTTTGTAACTACTATTCTCTCTGAAAACTCTTTTAAGTCCTCTTCTTTAATCTTATCACTAACCACAGTTACCTTCTTCTTTTTCATTTCTTTTAGGTTACTCATATCTTTTATATCAATAATTTCACCTTCTTTAATTATTATTGCCTTATCACAATAATTTTGAACTTCAATAAGATTATGACTTGATAAGAATATTGTTTTGCCCTTTTTCTTTTCTTCCATAATAATTTCAAAAAGATTTTTCTGTATTAATGGATCAAGTCCATTAGTTGGCTCATCTAAAATTATAAGCTCAGGTGATGCTACTAAAGCTTGAACAATTGCTATCTTTTTCTTATTTCCAAGTGATAACTCTTTCATCTTTTTATTCATATCAATCTCAAGAACTTTGCAGATATAATTTATTCTTTCATTATCTACATTCTTATAAAAGCTCTTTGCATATTCAATAATATCCTTAACTTTTACATTGTCGTAGAATTTAACTTCACTAGGTACATATCCAACTTTCTCTTTTATAGATTTAGTATTTAGTTCACAGTCCTCACCAAAGATTTTTGCTTCTCCACTATCTTTAAAAATCATATTTAAAAGTATTTTTATAGTTGTAGATTTCCCTGCACCATTAGGTCCTATAAATCCTACTATCTCACCTTTTTTAATTGCAAAAGAAACATCTTTTATTCCTCTTGAACTCCCATAACTTTTATTTAAACCATCAACACTAATAATTTTACTCATCTTTCTCACCCCATTTATATAAATCTTATACTTTTATCTTATTATCACTTACTTTTTTTGACAACTAAAATTCTCTAAGTTGCACATTATGAACTGTATTTTGCAAAATAAAAAAAGGTTGTGACACTTTATCACAACCTTTCTGTATTCTAGTACACTATATTTTCAACAGTAAACTCACATTCTTGCTCCGTAATATTCTTGATAGTTACTACAATCTTATCTACTGCTGTACTGTCTACCTCTTCACTTATCATATATACTTTTTCTATTCCTTCAATTGTCATTGTTAAATTCTTTATATCTCCCCTTGAAGAAATTGATGTTTGCTTCTCTTTATTACTTTTTAAATTTTTCACTATTGTAGGATACTGAACACCCTCTGCACTAAGTGAAATCTTTCCTATCTTTTCAGTCGTATCATTCTTTACTTTTACAACTGCCATCATAACATTCCCAAACATTCTAAGTCACACCCTCATATAAATTATTTTAATTACATAATTATATTTTACATAAATTGGTTTAGCAATAGATTTGGTGCTTAATTAAGACTTAGTTAATAATTCTCTTTTTTATTCACATTAAAATCCTTCGTT
>JBOGAY010000224.1:0-2662 GCA_051655925.1 Sarcina sp.
GAGCAGGAAAAACAACTATTTTTGATGCTATAAGTTATGCTTTATTTGGAGAATCTTCAGGTGGATTTAGAAGTGTTGATTCATTAAGAAGTGATTATGCAGATGGATCAGTTGATACTTTTGTTGAGTTTGAATTTGAGCTTAGGGGGGAGGTATATAAAGTAAGAAGACAGCCAGCTCAAAAGTTAAACAAAAAAAGAGGTGAAGGTCTTACTTTAGTTTCAGCTGAAGCACAGTTATATCTTCCAAATGCAGAAAAACCTATAACTCGTATAACATCTGTTGATGAAACTATAGTTGAAGTTTTAGGTGTTAATAGTGATCAATTTAAACAAATAGTTATGCTTCCACAAGGGGAGTTTATTAAGTTTTTGAAGGCTAGTTCAACAGATAGAGAAGTTATTTTTAGAAAAATATTTGGAACAGAATTATTTAATCGAGTACAAGCAAAATTAACAGATAAAGCTAAGAGTTTAGGTGCAGAGTTGAAGATAGAGCTTAGTAATAGAAATGTCTTTGTTAAGAAAATCAAAGCTGATGAAAAAACTATACTTGAATCAAAAATTGAGGCTGACGAAATTGATATAGACAGTATTTTAGAGCTTACAAAAGAGTTTATAGATACAGATTTAAAAAGAGCTAAAGCTTTTGAAGAAGAAAATGTTGTAAACAAAACAAAGGTTAAATTACTTGAAGATACACAAAGAACTTTAAGCAATAATATGACTATTATAAAGTCGTATGAAGATAACAAGAAAGTTTATGAGGTAAAAAGTTCCTTAGGTGAAACTGTTGATGAGTGGAGAGTTAAGCTAGAAAAAGGAAGAAAAGCTTTAAATGTAAAAGTAGTTGAGGATAATTATAATGTAGCGCAAATTAGATTTAGAGAAAATGAAAGTCTTCTTAAAAAATCAGAACAAGAAAAAGAAGTTTTACATCAAAAGGTTGAAACATCAAAAGTAGAGTTAAAAAAAGAGAAATTAAAAGAAAATGAAAAGCAAAAGTATTTTGTAGAAATTGATTTGTTAAGTAAACAAGAAAAAAAGGTAACTGAATATGATATAAAAAGAAGAGAGCTTCAAAAAATACAAGGTGAATTTACGCAATTAGATACTCAAATTAAGAGATTAGAGAAGTCTAAAGAAAGTGAAGAAAAGTCTAAGAGTGAATGTGAAAAATATATTTCAGAAGCGACAGAATTTGTTCTAAAAATGAAAGACATAGTTCAACATGGTAAAGATAAGAAAGAACAAATAGAAAGGGTAAAAATATTATCAAATAACTTTGAGAACATTAGATATCAAAAAATGGACTTTGATGAGAAGAAAAAAGCTTTTACTGTTATTGAAACTGAATATAAAAAGGCTAAAGAGCTTTATGAAACTTCAGAAGATTTATTTAGAAAAGCACAAGCAGGAATATTAGCGGAAACTTTAGTTGATGGAGAAATGTGTCCTGTATGCGGCTCCAAAGAACATCCAGTAAAAGCAGTTAAACCAAGCGAGGTTCCAAGTGAAATGCAGCTTAAAACAATGAAGTCTAATTATGAAAATGAAAATATAAAAAGAGAGAAAGCTTTAAATGAATTATCAGCATTGAAAACTAAAATAGAGAGTGATTATAAAAATATAATAGAAGTTCCGGCAACAGAACTTTTAGATATTTTAGGTGAAGATTTCTTAACTTTAGAAGAAGCTAAAAAGCGAGAAAGAACTAATTTTATAGGTATTAAATTAAATAATGAAAGGGAGGAACTTCTAAAAGAGTATGGAATTTTAAAGAATAGAACAGAGCTATTTGATCAAAAGAAACAGCTTTTAGCAATAACAACTGAAGCTTTAGATGGAATAAAAGTATCTTTAGATAATTTAAAACCCAAGTTTGAAGAGAAGAATAAAGTAGTTCTTACAGTTGCTGAGCAGGTTAAAAATATTGAGTCAGAAATACCAGAAGAATTGAGAAGTTTAGAAAAAATTCAATTAAGAAAAGCACAACTTAATAGCATGGTCAAAAGTATGGTAGATGCCTATGAATTAGCACAAGAAACATATGAAGAGTTATCAAAAAAAGATTCAGCAGCTGTTAAAGCTATTGAATTAAATAAAGAAGCTTTAAGCAAGGTAACGGTTGAAGTGAGTGAATTAAAAGAGAAGTTTGAACAGAGTATAGTTAGAGAGGGATTTACATTTGAAACATATAAAGAGTTCTCTAATATTTCAAATTTAGATGTGATAGATGCTAAGATTAAAAACTATGATAAAGAACTAAGTGAACTTAAAGGTGCACTAGGGAATGCTAAAAAAGAATTTGATAAATTAGAGGTTCAATCAATAGAAGAAATTAATAACTCATTGGCAAAAGTAAAGTTTGAAATAAATGAAGTGAACTTAGCAGAAAGTGTTTTACAGGAAAAAATTAATTTTTGCATAAATAGAGCTAATCACAATAAAGAAAGCATTAAAGATATAATCCTAGCAACTGAAAAAATTAAAGATAGGGAAAATGTGTATAAGGATGTGGAACACCTAGCTAAAGTTGCAAGAGGTGAAGGTGGAAATGAGAAAAAAATAACTTTTGAAAGTTATATCTTAACATCATATTTTGATGAAATTATTATAGTTGCGAATCAAAGGTTAAATAAAATGACTAATGGTAGGTTTGA
>JBOGAY010000225.1:0-3983 GCA_051655925.1 Sarcina sp.
TTACGATAAGACCTTAAATTTAAGGTGAAAAGAAATCTTGAAATAAGAATATTAATAATAAGATGTGGTTTATTGTTCGGTTAAAACGATATTAGTTTTTAATTAAATTCTATAACTACATCATACAAGGGGGATTAAATATGAAAAAAGGACTTGTTTTAATAATTTTAGGGAGTGTATTATGTTCTAACATTAATGTATTTGCAAGTACAAATACAAATACAAATGATATATCAAAGGGAAATATCGAAAATATAAACATGAATAGTGATAGCGATGATGACGTTGAAGGAAAAAAATTATTTAATAAATATGGAATCAATAGATCGTTGGAAGAATCAGAAATTGCAGTTTTGGATCAATATTCATATAAAGTTGAAGAATTATTGAAAAATGACCCAAAATTTAGAGAAGATATAGAGAAAGGTGCTAAGCTTGTTGGAGTTGATGATCTTTATGTTAAATATACGTTAAAAGAAACATCAAAAAATGTGAAAAATAAAACAGTTAATGATTATACAACAGAAACATTTACATATACAGAATATTTAAATGAACTTAAAGAAGATAAACAAAAAGCTTTAATAGGTGATTTTGTTCAACCTGAATGTAGTTGGTTAAATTTATATATGGGTGTTGTTGATTATGGTGATGGATTATTTTCAGCTTCTAGTTATTTTAATTGGAAAGGATTCCCTGTTTTTACATTTACAGATGGGCATGGTATAGCTGTTGATTCAGGTTTTACAATTATTACAGATGCACCAGGGAATTATTCTGAATATGTAGCAACAACTAACTATAATGGAGCTAATTATGTAAATACAAAATCAACTATGGAGTTTGAAACAAGAGGTAGTTTTTCATTAGTTCCTCTTCAAACAACTCATAATGGGGCGATGGTAGCCACTCATCATGGAAAACATCAAATAGTATTTGAAACAAATAATACTAATATACGTTCAGGGAATGTATATAACAATTATTTACACAAAGATGTTGGAGTTGGTTCAATTGGAATGTCAGAGGATGGACTATTAAATATTAGTGGCGTTGTTGTAAGCAAAACACATAAAGGTGCTGTTACAATAAGGAATATATAAATATGACTAAGTTGCTCAGCTTATTAAAATATTTTATTCTAGGAATATGTTTTTATTTTTTTATAGGAGGAATAATTGGTTTATTTATAACTACAGATGATGTTGTTGGAATGGTAAATGGAATATTAATTAGTACGTTTTCTCTGTTTATAATATTTAAGAATTAAATTTTAAAAGAATATCAATTAATATTTGATAGCACAATAAGAGCACAACGCAAAAAAGTTAGTATTATATTGAAAAGATGAAATTAAACTTTTATATTAGGATAAAGTATTGAAATATAAGACTTTATAGAATTATAAAAATATATAGAGTTTAAGCAATTTAAAATAAAACCAAACCGATTGGTCGGGGGTTCGAATCCTCTCTGATGCACCAAGATACAAGCACTAAACTCGTAAGAGTTTGGTGCTTTTTTGTATTATTAATAAGTTAAAGTGTAATACTATTGTAAATACTATCCTTATAAGACTAAAATGAAACCTTTTGGGACAAATAGAAACAATAGTTTGGTTTAATTTGGTAAAATTAAAAGGAAAAATTTTTTAATTATTTGTTTTTAGGAGAAGGAAATTTTTGAGCAAAACAAAATGTATGTGAAGCTTTGAGTGTTTTAATATCACAGTTTATAAAGTCTTAGAGTATGTTTTTATGAACCAAAAGTATATTAGATGAATTTCTAATTTTCATCATAGGGGGGAACGGGTGTGACTGAAAAAAAGAATCCACAAACAGAAGCAAATAAAAGATGGCAGCAAAAAAATAGAGAAAGAGCTAGATATTTAAGGAATAGATCATCAGCTAGAAGCTTTATTAGAGGACAAGCTACTACTGAGGATTTAGAAGAATTAGCACTTCTTTTTAAAACAAGACAAGATTTCCTAGAAAAAAATAATTAAAAAACAGAAAGCGTTAATGATTACTAAAAATCATTAACGCTTTCTATTTTTTTATTTTGACTTTTCTAAAATTTCTTCAATTAAACCAACGCATTTTCCACAACCTGTTCCTGCATTTGTTTTAGCTTGTATTTCTTCTACTGTAGAAGCACCGCTTGCAATAGCTGATTCAATTTCTCCAAGTGTAACATTTTTACAGTTACAAATTACTTTTCCTTCTTCTGTTGCATTAGTATTAAGTTTTTCTGGCATAATAAAAAAACCTCCATAATATAAAGTGTACATTTAGTGTGTGTGTAATTTAGTGAAATTATACGGAATATAATTTAGTGATAAATCTATTTTTTTAATAAAATTCCTTGAAATATATATATATGAATCAAATAAATGGTAAAATTAGGTAATGTTTTAAGGTAGGAGGATTAAAATGAAAATAACAATATTAGTGTTTTTAGTTGTAAGTAGTTTTGTGTTAACAGGATGTGGTTTAGATAATAAAGTTAATTCTAGTACAAATGATGATGAAATAGTAAGTGAGGAATTTCAAGATCCTTTTGCGAAAGAAGAAGTAAAGCTTAGAACAACTATAGAGGTAAAAAGTGATTATTCTGCGAATAGAAAAAGTATAGTAGCTAAAAAACAAATTAATTTTTTAGATAAGGACAAGGTTGATAAAAATTTAGTTTTAGAATATGCAAAAAATTCTGTAATAATAGCAAATACTAGTGAAAATAAAAAAGCATCTAAGAAGAAAGATATAGTAGAAAAATTAGTATTGCTAGATGACTTACAGCATAATACAACAAATGATATAAATACTGAAGTAACAATATATATACTAGAGCTTTGGCAAAAAGGAAGATTTGAAGAAGCTTTAACTTTAGATGAACAATTAGAATTATTGTACTTAACTAAGTATCTAGATATAGCATTAGATAATAATCCAATATTTGATGCTGCTGATGAGATAATTCATAATATGTGTCTTTTAATTCAAGATAAAATACAGGGAAAAAGTAGAAAAATAGAAGATTATAAAAAAAATATTGACCCTATGATAGAAAGTGTTATGGGACAATTAAAAAATTTATAAAAAGATCTGAATTTGATAGACTAATAGAAGATAATATATAATGTAATAACTAGAAGAATTAAGGAGATAATGTAATGGAAGAAATCGCAATTGTAGATTTTGAAGATAATATAATTGGATATGATGAAAAAATGAAAGTTCACAAAGAAGGATTATTGCATAGAGCTTTTTCAGTTTTAATATTTAATGATAAAAATGAAATGTTATTACAAAGAAGGGCGTTAGATAAATATCATTCACCAGGAGAGTGGACTAATGCTTGTTGTAGCCATCAAAGAGAAGGTGAAACAATAAAAGAAGCTGCAATAAGAAGAGTTAAAGAAGAGCTTGGAATAGAGTGTCCGTTACTTGAAAAAAAGTTTATTTTTCATTATAAGTGTAAGTTTAGCAATGAATTATATGAAAATGAAATAGACCATGTTTTTACATGTATATATAATAGTGAAGTTACAAACTTTAATAAAGATGAGGTTTGTGATACAAAATGGGTTTCTTATAATCAGTTAATAAATTGGATTAATAAGAAACCTGAGGAGTTTACTTTTTGGTTTAAAAATATCATAAAAAAAATACCTAATAATTTTGAATTTTAAAAAGAGCACATCGATCGATGTGCTCTTTTGCTATTTTATTGATCTTTTTCATCTATAAGAATTTGTATCATTTGCTTACATCTACCGCATCCAGTTCCAGCTGATGTCTTAGCTCCGACTTTTTCTACAGTGTCAGCACCATTTTGAATTGCAGTTTTAATTCTATCAACTGAAACTCCCATACATCTGCATCCACCACTAAATGTTGCTAATATTTTATCTCTTTGTTCTTTATCCATATTTATCATCCTTTGTGTTAATTGAGTAGTTATTTATTTTTAAAGGTATTTTA
>JBOGAY010000226.1:0-7419 GCA_051655925.1 Sarcina sp.
TTCTTTTAAGTTCTACTTGAACCATAGGAAGACCATTAATAAGAATAGTAACATCATATCTATTCTTATACTTACTCTCCATAGTTACTTGATTCGTAACTTGGAATATATTCTTATGCCAATTCTTACTATCAAAGAACTCTATATAAATGCTTGTCCCATCTTCCCTTTCAAGTACAAACTTATCTCTAAAAAGTTTAGAACTATTAAAAATACTCTTTCCCTCTAAGTGAATCATAATTCTATTAAACTCTTTATCTGTAAGCTCAACCCCATGTAACTTACTCTCATTAAAGCTATTAAGCTGTATTCTAAAGTTAGACTTTAAACTATCTTCATCAGGAATAATTATTTTACTGTAACCTTGTTTTTGTAACTGCACTAGAAGAAGTTCTTCAAGTTCTTGTTCTGTTTGATATGTCATTTTCCCCCTCCTAATCCTAAAAAATAGAGTTATATACATAAACTGTATTTCATTATACTACTTATTATATCATCAAATTTATTTTAAAGAGAAGCAATGAATACATTTAAGTTTTTAATAGCTTCTTCTTATTTAATCTTATATAAGCTATATTCAAAGGAATAGGGTTACTTGCTGTTGCTATATTCCATATTTTAACCAACTGGTTTTAAATTTAAAAGCTCCTATAAGTACAGTAATTATGTACTTATAGGAGCTTTATTTCTTCCTTATTCTATATCCATCAAGAATGTATCTTCAAGTTCACACATAAATTTCATATAAGTAAGCATAAACTTAATCCATGCATCATATCTTCCTACTCTTAAAGATGCTTCTATTGCATCATAGTAAAAACCTTTGTCTTGATTTCTAATTATTATTCTAGGATATCCTGCATTTGTTAGTAATCCATTCATGATAAGTCTTGATAGTCTTCCGTTTCCACCCATGAAAGGATGTATTCTAACAAAATCTAATTTAAACTTTAGAATATCTTCTAGTCCTTTCTCACTCTTATTAAAACGATTTATAGATTCTTGTAATTGTGGAATAACTGTATCAGCTTTTGGTGGCACTATTTCACTATTTGATATATAAACTGGGTCTTTTCTAATCTTTCCTTCCCACTCTGACTTCTCTAAAGTATTATAAGTAACATCTTTATGAATTTTACAAATTAATTCGATACTTAAATCTTCTTTTATTGAAAAATTATCTCTAATTGCTCTATTTAGTTGAATAACTTCTGTTTGTGATCTTAAATCTGCATCTTGTGCTATCCCCTCAAGAATTGCTTTTGTCTGACCTTTTGTTAATGTATTACCTTCGATTTTATTAGAAGTATACACTTCTAAGTATGCTATTCTATCATTGAATGGTCTATATCTATATGATTCTATTATTTTTTCGATTTCTTCTTTTTGCATAGAGCAATTTTTAGCATTATAACTTTTAAATTTTACTTTTTTAAAACTCGTAAAAAACTGTACTTCTTTTGCTTTAAAATCTTCTGACATCTTAGACACCTCCACATTATATTTTCATATTTTAAATTTTCATAATATATTTGCATACATATTCTATCTTTGATTTTTTAATTTATTCTAAATCCTCAAATATATCACTTAATGTTTCCTCAAAGTTTGGAAATACAATACTTCTGTATGTATCTTTTATATTATAACTTGCATGAAGATAATAACAATCAGCCTCTTCATTCAATTTATATTGATGAATGTATCCCTCTTGATATACTAAGTTATACTCTTCTACACCAGCTCTTGCATACAAATCCATTTTCTTTACAGTATCTAGTCTAGCATTCGCTTTTGATACTACTTCAAATATTAAGCTAGGAATTGTAAGGTATGATTGTCCTTTCTTAAAAAACTCTTCATTTTCATTTTTACATACAACAAAAACATCTGGCTTAACTCTATCTTCACCAAGTATAACCTCTATCTGTTCTGTATAAACTTTACAAGGTTTTCCTTTGAGATAGTTTCTTAATTCTGCTTGAATATTTCCTATTATCGTATTATGATTCATTGAAGAAAATGATTTTGCATAGATATATCCATCTATAAACTCTAATATCTCTTTACTCTCTTTTTCTAAATGTTCAAATTCTTCAAGTGTAAATCTTGGATTTAATCTTTTTACAGCCATCTTTTAACCACCTCTTTATAATATTAAGTGTATCTGAACACATCATTACTTCTATTATATAATAAATAAGTATATTGTACTTACCAAATTTAAAAAGCATACTTTTTTCATTATCTTATAATACTGTACCATTTTTTAAATTATCATACTATTACCAAGATATCAAAATTTCTAAATACAATAAAAAACAGACTTGCCAAAACAAATCTGTTTTCCTAACTATTTAATTATAAGCTTTTGCCCCTTCATATCTTTTCTATATAAAATCACACCAAGCACAATTAAAGCAATACCAATCACAATATATAAAATTGGATTAAAGTATAAAGCTTCAATTACCGGTACTATAATAAGTCCAAATAAATTAAATACTATATGTCCAAAAATATCTCCAAGCATACTGTCTGCATAGTATGATGCAAATAAAAGTAATAATCCAAGTACAAATGTGTAACTTGCCTGAATTATTCCTCCACCCATTGAGTGCATAAATGCAAAAACTATCCCTTGAAGAAGAACTGCTATATATATATTCATATTATTTTTTAGGATGCTGAAAACTGCCCCTCTAAATAGTATTTCCTCTAAAATAGGTACAATTATTATAGTTCCTATAAGTTCTAATGGTGAAAACCATGCACTATGCATAGCTGCTTCTGAACCTTGGTAACTTGTTGTAAAATGCTGTGCATAACTTATAAATGTTAATGCTAAAAAGTTAAATCCTATCATTATAAGTGCTATAACACTAAGCTTTTTAGGTTTCATCTTTTTAAAATTACATCTTTTATATAAACTTTTCCCTGTAAAAATAAATAATACTACAAGAATGACTACTGCTAAAAACTCTCCTAAAACACTCCCTAGATAAGTTTTCTTTAGCATAATATCATTAATCTGATTTTGAGTTAAAGTATATACACTTACATTATGCATTTTACAATAAATCTCAAAAATAAATCTATTAGCAAAAATAAGACATCTATATATCAAAAATGGAATCCCTATTGCCGCTAAAAGAATACTTATAATTCTTTTTATAATCTTCATTTAACTCACCTTTTCTTTTGTTATTTTCTATATTTATTTAAGTTTTTATCTTAAAAAAATCCTTGTTACTATATACAAAAGGCAGTTCAATAAGCTAAATGCCTTACTACTCTTAATGCATATTTAGTTACTATACACTTATTATACAATAAGTTTTAACTTAGAAAACATCAAAAACAAGAAACTCACTCAAAATTCACATATATACTGGTACTTTTTTGTAATACATCTGCCACAGATTCTTGTTAAAATTTATGTAATAGAACATTAGACCCTTTTACGGATAGGAGGAATTTAAATGAGTGAACAATTATTTTACCTAGAAGATAAAGTATCTGATATAGTAGATGACTTTATTGAAGTCCTTAAAGAAGAGTATAAAGAGGAAATAAAAAATTTAACTAAACAAGACATCATAAAATCAATAGATGTTTCAAAACATTTAAAATGTGTAGTTCCAAAGGGAGTACCATTTTTTGATATAGCTGAAACAGTAGATGATAAAAAGCAATCTTTATCAATAGAGTGTCACTGTTGTAATGGTGTTTTATACGAAGTAGAAAAAGATATTTAATCATAAAAAACCACCTCTAATTTTAGAAGTGGTTTTTCTTTATTTTAATTAGTTCCTATTTTATTATACATAATCTCGCCTCTTGCTATTAAAACAATTCCTGCAAGAACCATAGCTACTCCATAAATGCCTAATATTATAAGACCCATATTTAACCCTGGAATTTTAATTGCCATTGTAATCATAAATATTAAAAAGCTTGGTAACATTGTAACAAGAACACTTTTACCTCTTTTAACAACTTCAGCCTCTGAATTCCAATTAAAATTATAAAACTTCATATCTGCTAAAAGACCAAATATACTAGCAAATAATAATGAACATACAATTGCTGCAAAGCCTATAAGAGCTGTTGTAAATTCTGCTCCTAAAATAATATTTATTGCTATTCCAACTACTGCAAATGGTAAATTCACTGCAATATTTACAAGTAATTTTGACTTAATAACATCCTTAGCACTTATAGGTAAGGCTTTTTTCATATTGAATGCTTTACCCTCAAGTGATATTGATGTTGCAGTTGTAGGACTAATAGCAAACATAAAACATCCCATTATAATAATCATATTAGGATCCATTGGTAAAACTTTTAAAGCACCTAAAACAATAAATACTATATAAATAAGCCCACCTGTTACTGTATTAAGAACAACTACTCCTTTTGAGAAATATTTTACAATTTCTGTTTTGAAAAGTGAGATTACTTTTGATTGCTGTACTCCATCTTTTATAGCTATCTGTGTTGATTTTCCAAATACTATAAACTTACTATTCATTTTAAAGAAAGTGTTTCTAATTATAAACATGAATACTGCAAATACACCAATTGATGAAAGTGCAAACCAAAGTGCATTTATCCATGATTTTTCCATCATCATAGTTCCAAGGAACTCAATTGGAAGATAAAACTTACTTATTATATCTATTAAGTACTGTGCATTTTCTAAAATTTTTGGAAGCCACATTTGTGCTGAATATACAATTCCTAAAAATATAACAAGTCCAATTAAAGTAACAGCTGTTAATGCAATTTCTTTGTACTTAAATTTTGATGATATTTTATAAAAAATGTAACCAAGACCTATTGCAAGTGCCATAGGAATAAAAGGTGTAAATAAAGATGCTACTATAACTAAAAGTAAAACTTGTCCATTAAACCCATTACTACCTGTATAAACTATAAATGCAGGAACCATTCCTACTAAAACAAATAGATAATTAAATAAAAGTAGATTGGCAACCTTTGAAAGTATAATTTGTCCACTACTTATAGGTAACGAAGCTAAAAGTTGAAAATCCTTAACATTAAAAATCATTCCTGCTGATTTAACTACATCTGTCGAGAAAATCCCACCTGCTATAAGCATGTAAGTAATTACAAAAACAAATTCACTTGGAAGTCCTACTGTTTTAAGCATTCCCATAGTTTCACCAAGCATTATAAATATTGATACTGCAAAAATCACACCAACTAAAATATATAAACCAATTCCATTTAATCTATTTTTGCTTTTGTTTGATTTTCCAATTGAATCCTTTATTGAATATTTTACTAAAGAAAAAAACTTACTCATTATCATTCAACTCCATAAATAAATCTTCAAGTGACTTATCACCGATTATGTCTTTAACTCTTCCAAGCGCTTTAATTTCTCCATTTTTAATTATTGCAACTCTATCACTAATTTTCTCTACAACTTCTAAAACGTGACTTGTTAAGAATACTATTCCACCTTTATCACAAAACTCTCTTAAAATATTCTTAACCTGTAAAGCTGCCTTTGGGTCAAGTCCTACAAATGGCTCATCAAGTATCATAATCTCTGGACTGTGAACAAGAGCTGAAATTATAACAAGCTTTTGCTTCATCCCATGTGAATAAGATGATATTAAACTATTTAAATCTTTATCTATCTCAAAAAGTGTTGCATATTCTTTTATAATTCTATTTCTATCCTCTGTATTAACTTCAAACATATCTGAAATAAAGTTCAAATATTGACTTCCTGTAAGCCCTTCATAAATATCTGGATTATCAGGAATATAAGCGAATTTCTTTTTAGCTGCAAGTGGACTTGTTTTTATTGATGTATCATTAAGAATTATATCCCCCTCTTCAACAGTATTAATTCCCACCATTGCTTTTATAGTTGTTGTTTTTCCTGCACCATTATGTCCTATAAACGAAAACAACTCACCATTTTCTACTTTTAAACTTAAATTATTAACAGCTACCTTACTTTCAAATTTCTTTGTAAAATTTTTAATTTCTATCATACTAACTAAACACTCCTTATACCTTTATTCGTTTTTTTTAACAATTATATATCTTAATTAATACTATATACGAAAAATATTAAATTGCAATAAATCAAATCTTAAGTATTTCTTAAGTTTAATTTTACTATATAAAAAAAGCAGTTCGCAAATAAATATTTGCGAACTGCCACGTATAAATATACAATAAACATCATGTATACAACACTTATAAAACTATTATCCAAAGTTACAATGTATAACTTTGTCTTATCAATACATATTTATTCTACTCTATTTACATATAATATTTCAATAAAAAATACAAATTACCTCCAATACCCTCATGTGGTAAATAAAGGGTTTATATTAACCAAACTTTTTATTTGCATATTTTAACATCAACAAATAACATAAGACATCTATGAACTTCTCTTTCATTAAGTTGTCTATAACAAACATCCTCAACATATGGTGTTATATTTATCTTATTTGCTCTAACTAAATCACATATATAACTTTCTCCATACTTTTCTGGCAAAATCACAAAAATACTTTTCAACTTTTGATAATGAGCCGCATGACCTGATTGTGATGGCTCATCTGCTACATAAGTAAGTTTTTCTTTAATATTAACCTCTACAACTAATTTTTCACCAGTCAACCTTTGACCCTCTTGTGAATTACCAATATCTGTTTCTATAAGCTTATAATTTTCTATGTCAGCAAAACAAACAATATCTAAAACTCTTTCCATATCTGGTTTTTGACAAGGAATTGTTAAAACATCTTCAACTAACTCTTCTTTAAAAAACTTTACATCTTTAGGTAAAGTACCTTTTGTATATGATTCCTTATTATTGATATACATACTACTCCTCCCTTAACATAAGTCTACTATAGCCATAAATGTTATATTATTATATATACACCTACAATCCATTTGTGTTGAATTTATATCCTCAATTAAAACACTTGGTGTAATTATTGTGTTTTTATTAAAATCTTTTGGTAAAACAACATAAGAACAAAATGGAACTTCTGTTTGAACAGTATGGAGTGATTGACTTGTTTCAAGAGCTACATACTCTACTTTAAGAGTAATACTTCCCTCCATTAAGTACTTATAGCCAGTTACTGTTTGTCCTTCTAATGATGTCCCTACTGGTGTTATAACTAATTTTCCGCATTTAATACAAGGTTCTGCCCAAACCTTAACTATTTGCTCAATATCAGGCTTTTGAACTGGAATACAAAAAACATAATCTAAATTACTTTGCCTGAAATTTTCAACGTGTTTCACACAATGATCATTAATATTATTATATTCTATTAAATCTCTAAAAATTTTAGCCATTTATACCTCCTTAATTTTTTTATTCAATACTATTCTTTATACTATGCA
>JBOGAY010000227.1:0-4477 GCA_051655925.1 Sarcina sp.
CAGTCAAAGGAATAGAGTATGCTTTAAAAAAAGGTGCTGAAAAAGTTGTTTTATTCCATGATTATGAAGGGATATTCCATCATGCAACAGGAAGTTGGGGAAGAAAAGAGGCATCATCAGAGATTTATTATGAGAAGATGAATGCGTTCTTTAAAAAAGGTATTGAAGTAATATTTGTTAAAGTTGATAGCCACACAGGAGACTTTTTCAATGAATTAGCAGATGAAAGTTGTAAAAAAAGATTAGGAATAATGTCTGATAAAGTAGTTGAAAGATGGCTTAGTACAAATAAACTATTTGTAGCAGATGAAACTGTTAAGGATAAAGTTTTAGAATTAATAGGTAATTATTCAAATAATGTTATTATAGCGGCAGATGAAGATAAAAAATTAGAAAAAGAAATTGATATTAGAAATGAAATAATCAATAGAATTAATAAGTTATCAGAAGAAAAATGTAAAGAGATATTAAGTTATATAGATAAAAGTTTGTAAAGCATAGAAGAATAATATAGAAGAAAAGCTGTGAGAAAAATCCCATAGCTTTTCTTTTATTATAGCTATCTTGGAAGAATACAAGACCCAACAAGTCTTCATAAGTACTAAAGGAAACTCGACTCCTTGCAGTCGCTGAGTGCTCCACAGGAGTAACTTCCAGTACCCAAATTAAAATTTGGAGTCGCACTTATGTTCATAGTAATCCAGTAAATTATACGGATCCTTCAGGGTATTTTACACTTGGAGATATAACTACAGCACTAGGTATCAAAATTTATAATGGAATCAATTACTCTTACTAAGTAGTTCTTTTACATCAAACATTAACAACAACAAAGTCAGGACAAATAGTAACAGAAATTGGGATAGAATTGGTAGAACTTCTATTTGAAGAAGATATTACATTTGAAGATGCTATAAGAGCATTTGTAAATGGCTTGATTAGTGGAACTTTTAATATTGATTGGAATATTGATTGGAATATTGATTGGAACACTGATTCAATTAGTGCTTCCACATAGTAAGTTCAGAAAGTAAACTTTCTGAACAAAGATCCCCGGGGATTGAAAAAATAAAGAACCGGAAATCTACCAATAAAATACTATAATAAAAAATCTTATTTAAACCAATACTAAGTTTGTACTAATAAACAAATAAAAGAAAGAGGTGTTTTTATTATGGGAAAATTATTAAAAGGAATGGTTGCTGGAACAATAGTAGGAGCTGCTATTAGTGTAGCTTTAATACCTACTATGGATAGAAAAACACAAAGAAAAATAAAAAGATTTTGCAGAAAAACATATTGTATATTAGAAGATTGTTGTGATGATATGAGAGCAAAATTAAAATAAGATAGAAAAAAGGAAAGTATTCTTTCCTTTTTTTGCATAATTAGAGAGGATTATTAAAAAAAACTTAAAGAATATATGTAAAATTATAGAGAAAAATGTGATATAATAGGTTTTATATAACTAAGTTTATTAATATAACGGGTTAAAGGATGATTGAATTATGGAAATATTATCATTGGGTGAGAAGATAAAAAGAAAAAGAAAAGAGCTTAATATGACTTTAAAGGATTTAGCTGGAGATAGAATTACACCAGGACAAATAAGTCTTGTTGAATCAGGTAGAAGTAACCCTTCTATGGATCTTTTAGAATATTTAGCTAATACATTAGATACATCAGTTGAGTACCTGATGGAATCTGAAAAAACTCAAGCAGAAAAAATATGTTTATTTTTTGAGCAAACTGCCGAAAGAAATATATTAGAAAGAAATACAATAAAAGCAGAACAACATATAGAAAGCGCTTTATATTATGCAGAAAAATATAATTTAGAATATAGAAAAGCTAAAAATCTTTATTTAAGAGCAGAAATCTATTTAAGTGAAGATGACTTTACTTTAGCACAACAATTTTTCTTAGCAGCTAATGTGCTTTTCATAAAAACATCTAGTCATGTTGATATGGTAAATACATACTTAAGAGTTGGTAAGTTAAGTTTAGAATCAAAAGCTTATCATTCATCAAATTCTTATTTAAAAGAAGCAGAAAAGGTTTATATATCTAATAAGCTTACAGAAGATACACTTTTAGGAGAGATTCATTATTATCTTTCAAAAACATATTTCTTATTAGACGATATAAGACAAGCTATGAATTTTGCTTTTTTAGCTAAAGAGGAATTCATGAAAATATATGATAAAAAGAAATATGCACAAACATTAGCTTTACTAAGTGAAGAGTATAATGAACTTGGTGAGATAGAAAATTCTATAGTATACTCAAAGAAAAGTTTGGAAATATATAGGGAATTAAATCAAGAAAATAATATTGCAGAAATAGAAAATTCATTAGGTAAGTTATTCTATGAATTTGATAATATAGAAGAATCATTTATGCATTATGAAAAAGCTAAAAAGATGAGAGCGGATACTAATGATGTAAAATTAGTAGATACATTAATTAATATATGTGAAAATTATATAAAACTTAAAGATATTGATAAATGTTATGAATCTTTGAAACATATAGATGAAAAACTTGATAGTAATGATATAGAAAAAATTCTAGATTATAATTTCTTAAAATATAGAGTTGCATTACTAGAAGAAAATGTAGAAAAGGGAGAATTTATACTTTTAGATATGCTACATATTTCTGAAAAAAATAATTTAGATAAAAGGAATGCAGAGATTTGTATTATACTTGGAAAGTTCTATTTAGATTTAAAAAGAGATTATGAATCAGCAAAATACTTAGATAAAGGTATAAACAGTTTGAAAAAAATTGGAATAATTAAAAACTAAGTAAATATATTTTGGGTAAAATAGGTGGTAAATATGAACTTCTTATCAACAGGGGAAAAGATAAAAAGAGCTAGAATTTATAAGGGTGTAACACTTAAGGAATTATGTCAAAAGGATATTTCTATTTCAAAGATGAGCTGCATAGAAAACGATAAGATAAAAGCAGATACTTGGGTTTTAGAAATGGTAGCAGAAAGATTAGACTTGGATTTGAATTATCTTATATATGATGATGTTATGGAACTTGAAAATAGTATAGCTATTTATAATGCAAAAATTGATTTAGTAGAAGAAGATTTTACTAGTATTAAAGAGCGAATAGACTATTGTATGTTAAAAGAATATAAAGACCTAGCATTAAAATTTATTCATATACTATTTGTTGCATATACAAAAAGAAGAAAATTCGAAGAGCTTAAAGAACTTGTAAATATTTATAATGAGTTTAATGATTTAAGTGAAGAGCAAGAACAAACATATTATGAAGATCTAGCTAGGTATTTTTTAACAAGAAGAAATTATAATGATGCAATAACATATTTTAATAGAGCAAGAAATCATATATTTAATTATACAATTTCAAAAGAAATGACTTGTTATATAGAAAATAGTTTGTTGCTTGCAATGACTTATTATTTAAATGGCGTATATAAAAAAGCTGAAGAATTACTAGAGGAGTTACTTTATTTAGAAGATAAAATAAAGTCTAGTAAACAGATAGTTCTTATAAATGGTCTTTTATATGTTATTAAAATGAGAATTGGAAAAGATTTTGAGGTGCATAAGATTATTTTTGATTCTTACGAAGATAAAAGTGATTTGAAATATTCAAAAATATTATTATTACTTGCAAGAATTTATATTTTAAAGGGTGATGAAGAAATTGCATTTAAAATATTAACAGATGTTAGAAAGATTGTAAGTAGAGATGATGTATATAGCTATACAGAACTTATAATATCTATTGTTAAAATGTTATTAGAAATTAATAAGATAGAAATTGCAAGAGAATATTGTGAAGAGGCATTAGAGTATTCTATAAAATTAAATAATTATTTCCTTATTGAAAAAAGTTATCTTTATAAAGCAAGGCTTAATAGGGCAGATAAAAATTTAATTCAATGGGAAATGAACATGAACCTTGCAACTGATATTTTAATTAAATTTGCAACAACTGAAGAAAAGAAAGAGAGATATATAGAAATGGCTGAGATGTATCATGTTATTGGTGAACTTCGAGAATCATTAAAATATTTAACGCTTTCAATGAATTTAGATAAAAATAATGATATATAAAAAATGGACTACCTGTTACAAGGTAGTCCATTTTTATATAAAAGTTAAAATTTATTGATATATTTATAAATTTAAAGTTAAATAGATTGTTAAAAATTTAATAAAGTATTATAATGTGATAGAAATGTTTATTAATTAGACCAGCTAATAATAGTCAAGTAAAAAGTTGAAATTTAGTTTTCTTAAAAAAGGGTATAGCACACAAACCATGCCGTGGACACGAATAATTACAAAAAAATGGATGAAATTAAGCTACTTTATTTAAATCTTTATTTTGTAAATACATTTTCTCGTGAATTCGAGGATTACGAAGCTCAAAAGGTTTTTGATTTCGTAGTATTGCAAAAATATAATTTAAAAGTTTGTGCATT
>JBOGAY010000228.1:0-3869 GCA_051655925.1 Sarcina sp.
TATAATATAAAAGAACTACTTGAATCTAACTTAATTTTTGCTAGTGATGATTTAGTAATTTATGATATAAAAACTATTACAAAAAAAGATTTTGAATATGAACAGTTATACACAATCAAACTAAAAAAAGAAAAAAACACTTGGACTCTTGATTCTATAGATCTTAAGATTTAACCTTTTTGATATTTATTTGCAAACTCTTTGCATTTGATTGTATAATATAACTTGCAATCAAGAAAATATGTGGGGAGTTGATTATAATGATTCAAATTAAAGATTTATCTTTCTCATATAACGGAAGTAAACCTTATAATTTAGAAAATATAAATATAGAACTACCAAAAGAAAATTATATTTCTATTGTTGGTGAAAATGGAAGTTGTAAAACTACTTTATTAAAACTTATACTTGGATACCTAAAACCCCAAAAAGGATTTGTAAAAAAAGACTTTAAAAGAATTGGTTATGTACCTCAAAGAATGGAAAATTTCAACTCTGATTTTGCAATCACAGTATATGAAATTTTAAGATGTCATTTAAAGGCTTTAAGAATAAAAGATAAATCAGAAATTGATAAAGTATTAGATTTTGTCAATATGTCTGAATTTAAAAATAGATTGATTGGAAGTTTATCAGGTGGACAACAACAAAGAGTTTTTATTGCACGAGCTTTAATAGGTTCTCCTGACCTTTTAGTTCTTGATGAATTATCAACTGGCGTAGATGAAAAAACTCAAAATGAAATTTATAAACTTATAGCAACACTTACAAAAGAAAATAAAATAACAGTTGTTTCAGTTGAACATAGCAAAGAAAAAGCTATAAAATATTCATCATTAATATTAGAACTTAAATTTGGTAATGCTACTTTATTCACAAAAAATGATTATCTTTTATATTATGATGAAAACTTAAGAAAGGGAAATTAAATTATGTTAGATATATTTCAAATAGAATTCATGAGACATGCATTTATGGCTGGAATTATAATTTCTATACTATGCCCTTGTATAGGATTATTTTTAGTACTTAAGCGTTATTCAATGATAGGAGATACTCTTTCTCACTCTTCATTTGCTGGAGTAGCTATTGGTCTTGTTGCTGGATTTAATCCTCTTTTAACTGCATTTATCTTTACAACTTTATGTGCTGTTATTATAGAAGTTCTTAGAACTTATTTCAAAAAATATTCAGAACTTGTTATGTCAATAATACTAACACTAAGTCTTGGTATAGCAATTGTACTTGTAAGTTCAGGAAAAACATCTGCTAAAGTAGATTCATTCCTATTTGGTAGTATTCTTACAGTATCAAAATCTGATTTAATCATTATATCTTTAGTAGCAATAGCTTGTTTTATAGGAATATTTTTAATTTATGATAAACTTGTTTATACTACTTTCGATGAAGAAGGTGCTAAAGTTTCCGGTATTAACACAAAACTTATAAATTATATATTTACAATAATGGTTGGTGCTACAATTTCTGTTTCTATAAGAGTTATGGGGATACTTGTTATATCATCAATAATTGTAATTCCTGTTGCTACTGCTATGCAGTTTAAACAAAGTTTTACTAAAACTTTATTTATGTCTATGTTTATAGGCTTTATAGATATAATAACAGGTCTTTTTGCTTCATATTATTATGATAGCGCTCCTGGTGGAACAATAGCTCTAACTAGCGTTGTAGTTCTTATAGTAGCACTTCTTGTAAATAGAAAAAAACTCTAGCGAAAAAGCTAGAGTTTTTTTACTCTTCAGAACATTCCTTACAAAGACCTTTAAGTTGTAACTTATGTTCTGTAAGTTTAAATCCTGTTTGATCCTTTAATAATTTTTCTATTTGGTTCATTGGACATGCTACTTCTATTTCTTTATGACATAAACTACATTCTACTATATGGTTATGTTTATGTCTTTTAATTGTATATGTTCCTGTTCCATCACTTGTAAAAACCTTATCAACCATTTCATGTTTTTCAAATAATTCTAAAGTTCTATAAACTGTTGATAAGTTTAAATCCTCTTCCTTTTTACACTTTTGATATATTTCATCTACTGTAAGATTCTCTTCTGTGTTTAATAATAAGTCATAAATAAGAATTCTACCCTTTGTGACTTTTATATTTTTAAGTTTTAAAACTTCCTTTATTTCCATATTATTAACTCCTAAAATCAATACTATTTATACTATTATATCATAAATGAAAATATTTTTTCAATTTAACATTTTATATTTCAATTACAATAAACACAATTAGCATACTCTATTTACACTGTTACTTATGTTAAAATAATTTAAATTTTAACTTTTTTATACATCAAACCTTTGATTTTCTAATAAATATATTGTATATTAATATATGTGCTATTCATTAAATTTAAATTGTATAGCATATATAAATGTAATTTTAAAGGAGAGTATTTTGTTATGAATTGTATTATCGCTCAATCAGGTGGTCCTACATCTGTTATAAATTCAAGTGTTTATGGAGTAGTTAAAGAAAATTTTAACTTAAAAATATATGATAATGTTTATGGTGGATTAAATGGAATTGAAGGAATATTAGAAAATAAAATTATAAACTTATCATCAATGGATTTAGAAAGACTTGAGACATTCAAAAACTCACCTTCATCAGGACTTGGTTCATGTAGATATAAATTAAAAGATTTTAACAACACTGAAGAAGAATATGTAAAATTAATGAATATATTAAAAGATTTAAAAGTTTCAACATTTTTCTATGTTGGTGGAAATGATTCAATGGATACAACAGCTAAACTTAGCGCTTATGCTAAACTTAAAAATATAGATATTAAATTTATAGGTATTCCTAAAACTATAGATAATGATTTAAAATATACTGATCACACACCCGGCTTTGGCAGTGCAGGTAGATTTATTTCTACATCAGTTCTAGAAAGTTATTTAGATTCAAAAGTTTATAGTAATAATGGAATATTTATTTTAGAGGCAATGGGTAGAGATACTGGTTGGCTTGCTTCAACTGCTGCACTTGCCAATATAAATGGTAAACCCTGTGCTGACCTTATTTACTTACCAGAAGTAGCTTTCTGTAAAGAAAAGTTTTTAACTGATGTCAAAAGATTATTTAAAGAAAATAATCATGTATATATAGTAGCCTCTGAAGGAATACGAGATGCTAAAGGTACTTTCGTAGCTGAAAGTGAAAGTACAACACACGATAATTTTGGACATGCTCAGTTAGGTGGAGTTGGCTCTTATCTTAGAACTCTTATTATAAATGAAGGAATTACAGAAAGAGTTAAATCACTAGAACTTGGGGTTCTTCAAAGATGTGCTATGCATTGCTCTTCAAAAGTTGACTTATCTGAAGCTGAAATGGTAGGTAGAGATGCTCTAAAATATTCAAAAAATTGTGAAAGTGGTCTTATGGTTGGTATAAAAAGATTAGATACTACTAAATATACATCAGAGTCATTCTTAATCGATGCAAAAAAAGTTGCAAACAATGTTAAATACTTCCCTACTCACTGGATAACAAAAGAGGGAAATGGTATAACTGACGAGGCTATTGCTTACCTTGCACCTCTTATAAATGATTCTAGTATGAAAAATGACGAAACTCATCTTCCAAACTACGATAGTTTTGCAATATAATGTAATGAGGCAAGTAGATCTATAGCTACTTGCCTCATTTTTAATATACAATTTTATTCTTAGCTATATGCTCTAAAACACTTAAAAACTCATCTATTTCATTTATATTATTATATAGTCCAAGGCTTATTCTTACAAGACCCGGTCGTTGTAATGATGGATCATATAAATATTTTTTAGTTTCTTGATCACTAAGTCCAAGTAATCTCTTTACATATGAG
>JBOGAY010000229.1:0-3823 GCA_051655925.1 Sarcina sp.
AAATCCAACAAACTCAAATCTATATTCTCCCTCAATAGCCGTAACTAAATGAATATATGGTCTGAAATATCTTTGTCCTCCCTTAAGAACACTCTTTTCTTTCCATACTACTTTATCAATGTCTTTCAATAAAACAGCATTTGTCCATGATGAATGATATATCGCTTTTGAAGTTATAAGGAATCCTTCTCTATTATTAGGCTTTCTAAGAATAAATAAAGCTTCATCTCTTAACTCTTCTCTAACCTGTGCAAACTCTTTTATAAATACTCCACAGTTAAAATCAGGATCTTTTTGAGTAAGAATTTTTTCTTCAAGAACCATTTTAGGGAATTTTTTATAAAGCTCATTTGCTTTTCCTATAAATTCAATATCTATTGTATCCTCATTATTAAGTGCTAGTTCTGTATTGCCTATTTTATTTTGTAATTCATAGAAATATTTTGTACTATACCCGCTTTCTTCTTTTAATTGATTGAGAAGTATACTTTTTTTCTCTGTTGTTAAATTAAGAAGCATTATAGTCTTAGATAATTTTTTTACAAACTCTTCTAATTCATCTTCTTCAAGACCTGTTAAATCTAACTCACCAAACCATCTTCCAAACTTGGCAATTTCGAGATTCATAGCAAACTTAGTGTCTATTCTATAAGCACCTTTGTATTCTATAATTTTATCTTCTAAAAGATCTTGATCTCTTTCATACTCTAACTCTTCAATTCTAGTTTTAAACATTGACTTTCTAATCTCGTAATCAACTTTTAGGAAATCAACATCTGAGAATATCATACCAAAGTTGCTAACCTCAACATCAATTACAACTTTATCATCTTCTATTTTATATAAATTTCTTAATCCCTTTGCTGCTTGTGCTTTTTCTTCTAATTCAATATCTCTATTTTTAAGTGATATTATATCATTTTTATACAGTTCAAGTCTTAATGACTCCTCAACATCTGCATAATTAATACTGCTCACTACCTGTCCAAATGTTTGTAACTCACATCTTACTATAGTATTCACATCTGATATTTTAAATCTTTTTCTAAGACTTTCACATAAAGCTCTTCTTTCCATGAAATCTGAATTCACTGTTAATCTCTCAATTGATGAATTATAAAGCCTTGAATTTAATTCAATAAGCATTTTATTGATTTTTGAACATCCTTCTCCTGCAATCATAATAATTCCATATGCAATATCTAATAAAAGTTTTTCATCTTCACCTTGTGGATCAACAATATTTATTATCTCTAAATGAACTTCTTCATAATGTGGATATGCAACAAGAGCATCTAACACAAGACCCACATATCTATCATAATCAGTATTCTTATTTACAGCTTTTGCCGATGTAATATAATTTATCGCATCCTCTTTTCCTTTTATAAGAATAGCTAAATCCTTTGCTCTTCCACTAATTTTTGAATCAATTAAATTTTTTATCATACACATAGCATGGCTTGTACTATTAGCAATCATTTGAACTAATAAAAGCTCAACTGTTTTAAATGCTTTATTTCCTATATTGCCTTCATACATTTTTTTAGTTTTACACTCTTGTAAAACTCTAAATATATAATCACTAGTTTTTCTACCAATAATTGTATTTACTTTTGCTGATTCATATTGAATTGCTACTTTTGGCATCCAAGCAAATTCATCATTAGCGCCATTATCTAACTCACTATTAATATCATCTAAAAAATTAGTATATTTTTTAATATTCTCTACTTCAAACATTTCATCTAAAGTAAGATTTGGTATATCTGTAACTGATATAATTCCATGCTCTTTTATTGTCAACATAAATTCTTCAATGAAATCTTCATAGCATGTATAGAAAATGTTTTTCAAAGTAACTTCATTCAAATCTTTTCTTTCTTCTAATTTAAAAATTTCCGTTTCATATGAAATGGCATATGAAATAGCAAGATTTAAAAACCTTATTTGCATACAATCTACAATATTTTCTTTAGTCATTGAAATTATATTTTTATATCTACCTAAAACTGTTTCCTTGCTACTATCTCCTGTAGCTACTCCAATTCCCGTTGAACTCATAAGTCCCTTACTTTCAACATTAAATTCAGTTGTCACATTATCTATTATGTTGATTGTCTTATGCTCTTCTTTAACAATAGTTGATGTTTGTGCAATATTTCCTCTATGAATTTCTTGCTCTATAGTATTTTTACTAATATTAAAACTACCCTTTTTAGCATTATTTATAGCAAAATCTAAACATTTTTCGCCTTCTTCATCAGATAAATCCATATCTCGCCAAAACTCTTCTATTTCTTCTTTATCAAAGTCATCTAATTTGAAATCTGAAGATATTTCATCATAATTCAAATCAAATATGTCCGCAATATATTCAGTAACTAAATTATATTTTTTAAGTAATTCCATTGTTACTGATTCTACTTCCTCTTCAGACAAATCTAAACTAATTCTTTTTTTATCTAAAAGACTTTTTGTTTTAGCATTTTGAATCTCACCCTTAAAGTATAAGCGCTTATAACTTTCTAAATATTTTTGTAATTTTACGTTCATATAAACTCTCACCCTTTTCACCGTAAATGTATTCAAACATAATTCTACCATATTTTTTCATTATTTCATATTATTTTCTTATTTTATTTTTTATTCTTTTTATGTAAATTTTAACTTGATATTTTTTTATAATTTTTTGCCACATTCACTTTAAATATTTAAAAATTTTCGCTATGAAATTTATCTTTCGACAAAAAAAAGGACACTTTAATGTTCCCTTTTAAAACTGTTCTATTCCTTCTTCTAAATTTGATACTACATAAGTTGGCTTAAAATTTAAAATATCTACCTCTTTTCTAAGTCTATTAATCCATATTGTATTAAATCCATAACTACTTGCTCCTGCTACAGCCCATCCATTTGATGAAAAGAACATTACATTTTCTTTGTCTATTCCAAATTTATTATATACCATGTCATAAACCGCTTTATTCGGTTTAAACAGCTCTATTTCTTCTACTGATAAAACATTATCCATATACTCTTCAATCCCTGAAGTTTTAACTGCATCACTTAACATATCATAAGACCCATTTGATAAAATAACTGTTTTAATCCCTCTATCCTTTAACTCTTTTAATATATCTCTAACTTCTGAATATGCATCAAGCTTCTTATATAATTCCATTAATTTATTTTTTAATTTCATATCTATCTTATAAGTTTTCATTGCATAAACTAATGCATCTTCTGTAATACTAAAAAAACTTTTATACTCTTTCATTATTTCTCGTAAAAAACTATACTCAAGTTGTTTTGCTCTCCATAAATTAGAAAACTCTTCGTAATTATTATCTATTTCTTTGCTTAATTTTTTACTTGCTAAATGTACATCAAATAAAGTTCCATAAGCATCAAACACACATATTTTTATATTACTTAATTCTTTCATCTTTAAATTCCTCCTAGTTGATTTAAATACGTAATTTATTATAAAATAATTATATATTTATTTTGTTTCGATACTTATCGAAATATACTAAAGAGGAGAATTTATATGATAAATCCAGATATCAGTGAAATAGCATCTATTTTTGCCGATAAATCTCGTTCAATTATGTTAATAGGTTTACTTGGTGGTGCTAGAACAACTAGCGAACTCGCATCTCTTGCAAAAATCAAACCACAAACCGCTACCTTTCATTTAAATAAAATGGTAGCCTTAAAATTTATAGAAAAAATTAAATACAGAAAATATTCATATTATAAACTGACTAATGAAAATGTTGCTAAAATTTTAGAGTTATTTATGAGACTCTCAGGTGAT
>JBOGAY010000230.1:0-8631 GCA_051655925.1 Sarcina sp.
TGAAAATGTGTTTATTATAAAGGATTTAGCAGGTCTTGATAGAGTTGTTATTGGGAATTTATCTGGACATTAATAGATTTAGGATTTTACTTTAAAAATAAAAAGCTAAAACATATAAGAATCAGATAATTATGGCTCGGTATTTGATGGTGACAAGTTTATCAAATTGAGTCAATGTTTATTTATTGAATAATGTAAGAAATTTATGTTATAATAAAAAAATGTGAAAATCTATATTACGGAGTGATAGAAAATGCTTGATAGATTAAATTTTATCGAAACTAAGTATGATGAATTATCAGTAAAAATAAGTGATCCATCAATTATGGCTAACCAAAATGAGTGGAGAAAGCTTTGTAAAGAACACGCAGACTTAGAGGTAATAGTAAATAAATATAGAGAGTATAGAGATACTTTAGAAGAATTAGAGGGTAGTAAAGAAATATTAGCAGAAGAATCAGATCCAGAAATGAGAGAAATGGTTCAAGCTGAGATTAAAGAATTATCAGAAAGACAAGTAGTATTAGAGAAAGATATGCAAATATTACTTCTTCCAAAGGATCCTAACGATGATAAGAACGTATTTGTTGAAATTAGAGCGGGTGCTGGTGGAGATGAAGCTGCATTATTTGCTGCTAACTTATTCAGAATGTATACAAAGTATGCAGAAACAAACAGATGGAGCCCAGAAGTTATGAGTGTCAATGAAAATGATATCGGAGGATTCAAAGAAGTTGTATTCATGATTAAAGGTGCGGGAGCTTACTCAAAGCTTAAGTATGAGAGTGGAGTTCATAGAGTACAAAGAGTACCTGATACAGAAAGTTCAGGGAGAATACATACATCAACAGCAACAGTTGCAGTTTTACCAGAAGTAGATGACGTTGAAATTGTAATTGAAGATAAGGATCTTAAAATTGATGTGTTCAGAGCTTCAGGAAATGGTGGACAGTGTGTAAATACAACTGACTCTGCTGTTAGAATGACTCACTTACCTACAGGACTTGTTGTTTCATGTCAGGATGAAAAATCACAGCTTAAAAATAAAGAAAAAGCTCTTAAGGTATTAAAAGCAAGATTATTTGATATAGCTGAGAGAGAAAGACATGCTGAAATAGCAGAAGACAGAAAGAGCCAAGTAGGAACAGGGGATAGAAGTGAGAAGATAAGAACTTACAACTATCCACAAGGAAGAGTTACAGATCACAGAATTAAAATGACTCTTTACAAATTAGATTCATTCTTAAATGGAGACATTGATGAAATACTTAATGCTCTTATTACTGAGGACCAAGCTCAGAGAATGCAACAAATGGGTAATACTGAGTTTTAATTTTGGAAGCCTTACATGTAAAAGTGTAGGGCTTTATTTTTAGGACAATATAAAGGAGAGGCAAATGTATATAGACAAGGCTGTAAAAAAACAAAAAGCTGGATATAAGAGATTTAATATTGTTATGGGATTTATGCTTATTCTTTTACCTCTAGTTGTTTTTGGACTAGGTATGAATAAGGGTGTTGTGAATTCATTTTTAATAGTTTTAGAAATAGCAATTATAATATGTATAATAGTTATGAGTGATAGAATTACATTAAACTATACTTGTGAAAATAATATATTAAGACTCAAACAAGGATTGTTTAAGTCTTACCGTAGAATATCTTGCGATAAAATAAAGTTGATTCATACGGAAAATAAGAATGGAGAAATGGATTTAGTAATAGTTACTACAACAAGAATAGGAAATAGACAACTTAGACTTGTTGGCAGAAGCTTTTTAAACAAATATCCTACGGCAGCAAAAGAATATAAAAAAATTAAAAAGATCAATCCAGATAAAAATTATTTTTATTTAGTTGTAAAAAATGGTGGATATAAAAAATATGCTATGCTTGATGCAATTTATAAGAATTCTGTTACTGCAATATATACAGCAGAAACAATAGAGAATATAAAAGTAGCAAGAGCACAAAAGGAAATTTAATAACTATAAGAGGAAGAGGTGGTTAAAGTGGAAACTAAAAAAGCATTTATAGAAGATATTACTAAAGATTCAAAATACTTAGATGAGGCTGCAGAAATTATAAAAAATGGTGGGACGGTTGCCTTTCCTACAGAGACTGTTTATGGACTAGGGGCTAATGCTTTAGATTCTGATGCGGTTTTAAAGATATTTGAAGCTAAAGGTAGACCACAAGATAACCCATTAATAGTACATGTAGCATCTAAGGATCTTTCAGAGTATGCAAAGGAAATTCCTAGTATAGCAAATACGCTTATGGAAAGATTTTGGCCTGGACCTTTAACAATGATATTAAAGAAAAAGGACATTATTCCAGCAAGAACTTCAGCAAATCTTGACAGTATAGGAATTAGAATGCCAAGTGATGAAATTGCACTTGAACTTATCAAACGTTCAGGAAAGCCAATAGCAGCGCCATCAGCAAATATATCAGGTAGACCTAGCCCTACAGATATGAATAGATGTGTAGAAGATTTAGAAGGAAAAGTGGATTATATTTTAGGTGGTCATAGAAGTTTTGTAGGTGTTGAATCTACAATAGTTGATTTAACAGTTGATCCACCATGTATTTTAAGACCAGGCGGAGTTACTCTTGAAGATCTTAGAGAAATAGATGAAAGAATATATATTGATAAAGCTATTTTAGAGGAAAAAGTAGTAGGAGATTTAAAACCTAAAGCTCCGGGGATGAAGTATAAACATTATGCTCCAAATGCAAAAGTTAGAGTTGTTAGGGGCGAAAAAGATAAAATACTTGAAAAAATTAGGGAAATGGTGCATAATTACAGGGATGAAGAATTAAAAGTTGGTGTTATGGCAACTGAAGAAACAAAAGACCTTTACGAAGGAGCTTTTGTCATAAGCCTTGGAAAAAGAAGTGATTTAAGCGAAATCGCGAAGTCACTTTTTGAAGCTCTTAGAAGTTTTGATGATGCAGGTATGGATGTTGTACTTAGTGAATCATTTGAAGAAAAGGGTCTTGGCATAGCTATTATGAATAGATTAAAAAAATCATGTGGATTTGATATAATAGATGTGTAGTATAAAGACTTTGAGCTTAGATTATGCAAAATTGAAGAAGGTAAATTTTATTTTACTCTTCTTTTTTTTATATATTTTTAAAAAACTTAGGAGGGATTTTACATGAAAATAGCAATTGGTTGTGATCATGGTGGATTTTTATTAAAAACTGAAGTTTTAGCACATTTAGAAGCAAAAGGAATTGAATGTAAAGACTTTGGTACATATAGTGAAGAGTCATGTGACTATCCAGATATATCAATAAAAGTTGCAGAAGCTGTTGCTTCAAAAGAATATGACTTTGGAGTATTAGTATGTGGAACTGGTATTGGAATTTCAATAGCCGCAAATAAAGTTCCAGGAATAAGAGCAGCTTTATGTGGAGATACATTTAGCGCTAAAGCTACAAGAAATCATAATAATGCTAATATATTAGCTTTAGGACAAAGAGTTACAGGCACAGGACTTGCGCTTGATATAGTTGACACTTTCTTCGTAAATGAGTTTGAAGGTGGAAGACATGAAAATAGACTTTCAAAGATTTCTGCTATAGAAGAAAAATATTCAAAATAAAATAGATAAATTTGGAGGAGATTAATAATGAGTAAGGTAACACAAATAGCACACCCATTAATATTACACAAATTAACAATAATAAGGGACAAGAATACAGGATCAAAAGATTTTAGAGAACTTGTAGAAGAGGTTTCAATGCTTATGGCATATGAAGTTACAAGAGATCTTCAAATGAAAGAAATAGAAATTGAAACACCTGTATGTGTAACAAAACAGAAAGTTTTAGCAGGTAAAAAAATGGCTATTGTTCCTATATTAAGAGCTGGACTTGGAATGGTTGATGGTATGCTTAAGCTAATACCAGCAGCAAAAGTAGGGCATATAGGATTATATAGAGATGAGGAAACTTTACAACCAGTAGAATATTTCTGTAAATTACCTCAAGATATAGATGATAGAGATGTAATAGTTGTGGATCCTATGCTTGCAACAGGTGGTTCAGCAGCAGATGCTATTGGATTATTAAAGAAAAAAGGTGCTAAAAATATCAGACTTATGTGTTTAATCTCTTCACCAGAAGGAATTAAAGCTGTGATGGAAGCTCACCCAGATGTTGATATATATGTTGGAGCTGTTGATGAAAAATTAAATGATCATGGTTATATAGTTCCAGGACTTGGTGATGCAGGGGATAGATTATTTGGAACAAAATAGTTTATAATAGAATTAGCTACAAATAAACAGTGGAGTTTCTAAAAACTCCATTGTTTGCTATATAGGTATAAATAGGAGGCTATCTTAATGGAAAAGATAAAAGTATTAACTATCTTTGGAACAAGACCGGAAGCTATAAAAATGGCACCACTTGTTAAAGAGTTAGAAAAAAGAGAAGAAATAGAGGCTAAAGTTTGTGTAACGGCGCAACATAGAGAAATGTTAGATCAGGTTTTAGAGCTATTTGAAATAACACCTGATTTTGATTTAGATATAATGAAAACTAGACAGTCACTTACAGGAATAACTAATAGAATTTTAGAAGGATTAGAAGAACTTTTCTTAAAAGAAAAACCAGATATGATCCTTGTTCATGGAGATACAACAACTACATTTTCAAGTGGGCTTGCAGCATTCTATCAACAAATAAAAGTTGGTCATGTTGAAGCTGGACTTAGAACATTTGATAAGTATTTCCCATTCCCAGAAGAGATGAACAGAAAGCTTACAGGAGCTTTAGCAGATTTACACTTTGCACCAACAAAAGGTTCAAAAGCAAATCTTTTAAATGAAGGAATTAAAGAAACTGATATCTATACAACAGGAAATACTGTTATAGATGCTATGGCTCATACAGTAGAAGAAAATTATGTTTTTGATACACAAGAGCTTAACACAATTGATTTTGAAAATAAAAAAGTTATCATGGTAACTGCTCATAGAAGAGAAAACTGGGGAGAAGGAATTGATAATATCTGTGATTCACTTGCAGAGATTGTTGAGAAGCATGAAGATGTAGAACTTGTATATCTTGTTCACTTAAATCCTGTAGTTAAAGATGTAGTTTATGCAAAACTTGGTGGAAAAGATAGAGTACATTTATTATCACCACTTGATACAAAAGAAACTCATAACTTAATGAACAAATGTTTTATGGTTATGACAGATTCAGGTGGACTTCAAGAAGAAGCACCACATCTTGGAAAACCAGTATTAGTTTTAAGAGATGTAACAGAAAGACCAGAAGCAGTTGAAGCTGGAACAGTTAAACTTGTTGGAACAGATAAAGAGATAATATTAAGAGAAGCTAATGCATTATTAACACGTGAAGCTCATTATGCAATGATGAGTAAAGCTGTAAACCCATATGGAGATGGAAAAGCATCAGAAAGAATAGTTGATGCAATTCTTAAGTATTATGGAAAGAATGATAAAGAAGTACAAGAGTTCGTAAGTAAATAAAGTAAAGTAAAAGCCATTTTGAAATTAATCAAAATGGCTTTTTTATTATGAATCCATTATATAACTAAATTAAGTAGTTAATTCGCCTGTGTAATTAGTATCATTATCATCATCAATATTTTTTGCAAAAATAAGATTTCCTATTATAAATGAAATAATGAAAGGTAATACCCAACCAAAACCTAAATTAGTAAGTGGAATGTGCTTCATTATAGGAGCTAGACTTGGTATTTCATCAAGTATGCTAACTATAAGAGTAACATAAGCACAAAGTTTAAAGACAAAATTAGATTTAATGATTGGTTTTATTAAGTTAAGTATTATGATTACTATAGTTACAGGATAAGCAATGTCTAAAATGACAGTCGAAATTGAAATTATTTTCCCAAGTCCTGCACTAGCTATAAAACCAGTAACAATTAACATAGCTATAACTGCATAGTTATATTTAATTTTATGGTTAGATATTCTAACAAAGAATTCAGCACTAGCTGATAAAAGTCCAATAGATGTTGCAATACAACCTATAGCTAGAACAACTTCGATTCCTATAGTTCCAAGCTTTCCAAGAAGTTGTTTTGAAATAAATAGTAATAATGTGGCATTTGACATATTATTACCAAGTGTTCCAGTTCTAGAACCAAGATAAATTAATCCACCATATACAACGCAAAGTCCTATTATTGCAATGATTGAGGATTTTGCAACAAGAATTATCTTTTCTTCCCTTTTATAACCTTTCTTTTTTATAGTCCCCATAATTAAACTTGCAAAAATTATAGAGGCTATAGTATCCATAGTTTCATAGCCTTCAGTTAGTGATTTTGAAAAGGCATTTATTGGTTGGAACGTTGAATATGTACTAATTGGTGAAATTACACCTTTAATAATAAGTCCTAATAAAATTATTAAAAGGATAGGTGTTAAGTAAGTTCCGACTAATTCAATGATACTAGAAGGTCTTATAACAAGGAAAAAATCTATTAATAGAAATACAACTAAAAATTCTATTATATTAGAATTGTGAAAATTAGGTTGTATAGCTAATGAAAAGGTAGTAGCTACAGTTCTAGGGATTGCAATAAGTGGTCCTATTAATAAGACAAGTATTATAGAAAAAATTTTTGAGAATTTTTTCCCAACAGGTAAAGAAAGTTCTTCAAAGTTACCATGATTTTTTATACAAGCAACTAAGCCAAGGAATGGAATAAGAACTCCAGTAGCACAGAAACCAATAATACCTAAGTAATAGTGAATCCCAACAAGCTGTCCAAGTTTTGGTGGGAAAATAAGATTTCCAGCACCAAAGAATAGTGAAAATAGAGCAAACCCTATAATTATAAAATCTTTTGTTTTTCTACTCATAATATTCCTCTCGTGTTTATTTAATTGTAAATTTTATATGCTACTATATGATATCAGAAAAAAAGGTTAAAAACAAATGACAGAAAAGTTGTATAACAAGTTAAAGCGTAGATTTTATAAGAACTAAAAAAGCTAGTTTGAATAAAGATTGTCTTTTTTTTAACAAATAACTTGAATATGATATATTATATGGTTATAATGGAATTATATTGAAAATATTCAATAAAAAGTATAGAAGGTATTGGGATTTTAGGAGGAAATTTAAATGAGAGATGTAGTTATAGTAAGTGCAGTTAGAACTGCTTTAGGTACTTTTGGTGGAACTTTAAAAGATGTTTCTGCTGTAGATTTAGGAGCTTTAGTAATTAAAGAAGCTGTAAATAGAGCTGGTATTGCACCAGAAAAAGTTGATGAAGTGTTAATGGGAAATGTTGTACAAGCTGGTCTTGGACAAAATGTGGCTAGACAAGCAGCTGTTAAAGCTGGTCTTCCAGTTGAAATTCCTGCAATGACAATAAATAAAGTTTGTGGATCAGGACTTAGAACTGTTTCACTTGCAGCACAAATGATTAAAGCAGGAGATGCTGATATTATAGTTGCTGGTGGTATGGAAAACATGTCACAAGGTCCATATGTTTTAAAGACAGCTAGATATGGTCAAAGAATGGGTAATGGGCAAATGGTAGATGCAATGGTTAATGATGCATTAACAGATGCTTTTGAAGGATATCACATGGGAATTACAGCAGAAAATATAGCGGAAAAGTGGAACTTAACAAGAGAAATGCAAGATGAATTTGCTGCGTATTCTCAAAATAAAGCAGAAGCTGCAATCAAAGCTGGTAAGTTCAAAGATGAGATAGTTCCAGTTGTTATTCCACAAAGAAAAGGAGAGCCAGTTGTGTTTGATACAGATGAGTTCCCAAGATTTGGTTCAACAGCTGCTTCACTTGGAAAACTTAGACCTGCATTCAAAAAAGATGGAACAGTAACAGCAGGGAATGCTTCAGGAATTAATGATGGAGCTGCTGCGGTAGTTGTTATGAGTGCTAAAAAAGCTGAAGAACTTGGATTAAAGCCAATGGCTAAAATTTTATCATATGGTTCAAAGGGACTTGACCCATCAATAATGGGATACGGACCGTTTGCTGCAACTAAGAAAGCTCTTGAAAATACAGGGTTATCAGTTGGTGATTTAGATTTAATAGAAGCTAATGAAGCTTTTGCAGCTCAAAGTTTAGCTGTAGCTAAAGATTTGGAGCTTGATATGAATAAAGTAAATGTAAATGGTGGAGCTATTGCTATTGGACATCCAGTAGGGGCTTCAGGAACAAGAATACTTGTTACTTTATTACATGAAATGCAAAGAAGAGATGCAAAGAGAGGTCTTGCAACACTTTGTATAGGTGGAGGACTTGGAACAGCTTTAATAGTTGAAAGATAGTCAATTCAAAATGTCAATAATACAAGAAGTTCACTTTAAAAGTGAACTTCTTTTTTTATAAATATTTTAAAAATATTATTATAAAAGTAAAAATAATAAAAAATAAAGCTTATTTAGTTAATAAAAGTGATGGAAAAACTATCTAAAAGTAAAAAAAGAACAAAAAAATTTTTAGAAAAATGAAATAGTTACAAATAAAAAAATCATAAAATTATAAAGATTGAAAGTTGATAATAAAACATTAAAAATATAATGTTAATTATTTTTACTATAAATTAATAAAATTACAAAATAAATGATTAAATA
>JBOGAY010000231.1:0-8680 GCA_051655925.1 Sarcina sp.
CAAAAACAAGTAGCTCAAGCTCAAAAGAATCACAATCAAGCGAAAGCTCAAAAACAAGTAGCTCAAGCTCAAAAGAATCACAATCAAGCGAAAGCTCAAAAACAAGTAGCTCAAGCTCAAAAGAATCACAATCAAGCGAAAGCTCAAAAACAAATAATTCAAACTCAAAAGAATCACAATCAAGCGAAAGCTCAAAAACAAATAATTCAAAATCACAATCAAGTGAAAGTTCAAAAACAGTTACTTCAAACTCAAAAGAAACTAAAGCGAATGGAGTTACAACTTCAGAAACACATAACTCAGAAACACATAAAGTTGTAGTAGTTAACAATGGTGTTAAAAAAGTTTCAGAGCCAGTAACAACTAGCCAAACAACAAAAACAATAACAACTAATCAAGCAACACCAGTTAAAGCTTCAAATTCATTACAAATTCCAACAGTATCAGCTAAGACAGCAACAACAAATGCTTTACCTGATACAGGATTAAATGCTAATGATGTTGATTCAGCTGCAGGTGTAGGTGCAACTCTTGGAGTAGTAGCTATGATTGCTGGAGTATTTGGATTAAGAAGAAAAAGATAATTAAACAAAAAGGTTAGAGGCTACCTTAAAGCCTCTTTTTACATATAAAAAATAATTTGAATAGTTTAACATAATTATTTATTAAATTGAATGGAGTGAATAATGTGTTTAGTTATAATGACTTAGAAATAAAAAAAGCAGAAAAAATAGCAGACAGAATTTTAATGCTAGATAAAAAAGTAAGTAGAATGTCTGATGAAGATTTAAGAAAAAATACAAGGATTTTAAAAAAAATGTTATCAAATAAGCAAAAAACATTAGATGAAATTCTAGTAAGAGCATTTGCTAGTTGTAGAGAAGCAACTTGGAGAGTTTTAGGAAAAAAGCAGTATAAAGTTCAATTAATAGGTGGAATTATTTTAAGTCAGGGAAGAATTGCTGAAATGAAAACTGGTGAAGGAAAAACTGTAACAGAGCTTTGTCCTGCATATCTTAATGCATTAACAGGAGAAGGAGTTCATATAGTAACGGTAAATGATTATTTATCCAAAAGAGACTTTGAGGAAATGAAAGAGGTATTTGAATTTTTAGGGTTATCTGTTGGTTTTGTATCAGATGAAATAGAAAATAAAAAAGAAGAGTATAGCAAAGATATAACTTACACAACTAGTTCACAAATAGGTTTTGATTATTTAGGAGATAATTTAGTTGAAAATATAGAAGATAAGGTGTTAAGAAGTTTAAATTACATAATAATAGATGAAATAGACTCAGTATTAATAGATGAAGCTCAAACACCACTTATAATAGCAGAATCAGTTGCAAGTAGTAATAAGATTTATAGAAAAATAGCTAAAATTATAAAATTCTTTAAAGAACATCAAGAGTATGAGTATGATAGAAAGGAATCAGCAATTAACTTTACAGAAAAAGGATATGAAACTTTAGAAAAAATTTTAAGTGTTAATCTTTTAAATGTTAAGAATATTGACATACTTCATTATTGTAATCAAACACTCAGAGCAGAAAAAATGTTAATTAAAAACAAAGATTATATAGTTAGAGAAAATGAAATTGTTATTATTGATCAAAATACAGGAAGGTTAGCTGAGGGAAGAAGATTTTCTGATGGATTACATCAAGCAATAGAAGCTAAAGAGGGATTAGAACTTGGAGAAGAATCAGAAACAGTTGCAAGTATAACATATTCGAATTTATTTAATATGTATAAAAAAGTATCAGGAATGAGTGGTACTGTTAAAACAGATGAAGATGAATTTAAAGAGATCTACAATTTAGATGTTGTTGTAATACCAACTAATAAACCGGTTAGAAGAATTGATAAAAAAGATGTTATAGTGGGTGCCTATCATAAAAAGATAAAATTAATTATAGATGATATAATTAGTACTAATAGAAAAGGACAACCTGTATTGGTTTGTTCACAATCAATTAAGCAGTCGATAGAAATATCGAATAGATTAAAAGAAGAAAATATAGACCATAAACTTTTGACAGCATATTCTAAAAGTGAAGAAGCTGAAATAATAAAAGAGGCAGGAAAAGAATTTTCAATCACTGTATCAACTAATATAGCAGGACGTGGAACAGATATAAAGCTTACAAATAAGGCGAAAAAACTTGGTGGATTAAAAGTTATAGGTACAGAAAGAAGTGTATCTAGAAGAATAGATAATCAACTTGTGGGACGTGCAGGAAGAAGAGGGGAAGCAGGAATAAGTCAATTTTATGTATCTTTTGAAGATGAGCTTTTTGAAAATTATACAACTGATTCATTAAAGGGTATAGTTTCAAGATATCGAGGAAAGAGTACTTTTTTAAGAGATAATAAATTTATTAAGATAGTTGATAAGCTTCAAAAATTTTATCAAAGTATGGTGTATGAGGAAAGAAAAGAACGTGTGAAATATGATGAGGTTATAAATAAGCAAAGAACCTTAGTATATACACAAAGAGATACTTTATTAAAGTTAAGAGTTAATGAAGATATGAATGAGCTTTTTGTATTTTTAATTAATACTATAAAGGAAAAAATATTAGAAATATTAGATATAAATGAAGAATCAAAATTTATAATATTAACAGATGAGATGATTAAAGAAATAAGTAGTACCTTTAATATAGCACAAAGATATTTTGAAAATTATTTTGCCATGGTTGGAAAAAAATTAGGTGCATCTAAAATGGTTGAAAAGTTAGTTAATTTAGTAATAACAGATACTAATGAAATTTTACAATATTTTGAACTTGAAGAATCAAGAGAATATATTATAAACACTATTTTATCTGTTGTGGATAGGAATTGGAAAAGGGAGCTTAACATCTTAGAACTTGATAAACTTAAAGTTAAGAATCAAAGTTTTAACCAAAAAGATCCAGCTATTATATTTAAATTTCAAGCATTTGAGTCATATCAATATATGTTAAAACTTATAAGAGATGAGTTTATAGAAAATTGGTTTTATACAATACTTAACTCTATGAAATATAAATTGGGTAGAGGATTTGTTGATTTAAATAAAATATCTTAAGTAGAGATAAAGGGACTAGTATTTGAATGATGATACAGTCCCTTTATTATTTTATTTAAAAGTAAGTTTTTTTATTAAATGAGTTTCACCAATAATTGTGTTTTCAAATATATCACGTGCATTTTGAATAAATAGACTAGGGTTTGGCATAGCAGGACTAAAGTGAGTTAGGAGTAATTCATCTACAGTTCCATTTTTAGCAAGAATTGCAGCCTCTCTAAAAGTCATATGTTTATTTTGAATAGCTTTATCAATATCTTGATCATCACCATATGTGCCTTCGCATATAAATAAATTACTATTTTTGATAAATTCAGATATTTGAGGCATAGTTCGCGTATCTGTTATATAAGAAATTTTCAAGCCTTCTCTATCTTGTCCTAAAACTAGATTAGGTGTATAAGTGATACCATTTAATTCAATAGGAATACCTTTCTGAAGTTTTCCCCATAAAGGTTTTGGAACATTATTTTGAATAGCTTTATCTACATCAAATTTAGGCGTTCTTTTAATATTAAAAGTATAGCCTATGCAATTTGTAGAATGGTCTAAAATTTTTGTTGAAATTTCTATAGGTTCAAAACAATTTTTATTATTATCTATTAATTTAAGTTCATTATCTTCAACAGCAAATTTATAATTAGAATCAGTTGCTTCAATAATATTTATTTCGTATGGTAGATAAGGAGCTATAACTCTAAGGCCATTGATAATATTCTTTATTCCATTAGGACCTATTATAGTTAAGGGAGTTTCTCTACCAGAATTTCCAATTGTAGCAAGAAGTCCAGGAATACCCACAGTATGGTCACCATGTCCATGTGTTATACATATAATATCTATTGATTTAAATCCCCAACCAAGTTCCCTCATTGAAACTTGAGTTCCTTCACCACAATCTATTAATATTTTTCTACCTTTAAAATTAAGTAAACTTGCAGAGAGATATCTATTAGGAAGAGGCATACCTCCACCAATACCAAGCATAGCTAAGTCTATCATATTAATCACCTCGCAATTTTAGTTTAGTATTTCATATAATACTATTATACGTCAAGTTAGCATAAATATAAAAATAAAACAATAAATGATTTGTATCTATATAAGCAACATTATCTATGCTTAAAATTTAGTATAGATTTTTACTAAGAGATTCGTTTCTTTTACTAAATTTGCAATTAAGGGAATAATTTATTATAATTAACAGTAATAAAAATAAGTTTAAAAAGGAAGTGTATTATAAAATGTCTGAACTCGGATATGGGTCGTCCAAGGAGATTCCGTCGATTTTTAATCTCGGAAGTGATAAAATAATTAGTTATTTAACAGGTTCTTATGTGGAGAACCCAAAAAAGAAGTCTATAATAAAAGATTTCTTTAATATTTTTAATTATTCAACAAGGAGTTTCTTAGTGGCTTTTGCTGATGATAGTATGGTTATTGGAGAATTAGATAGAGGAAATATAGCAGATGAGCATATAATATTACCGTATCATAAAATTAAAAGTTTTAATTATTATACTAAATCAGGTAATCTAGAGATTATAACAGATAAAAGTTTTAGATATTCAATTAAAGTATCAAAGTATGAACTTCATCAAAGTATGAAGAATATAAATGGTAACTTAGAATTAAAATATCTAGATTAATCACTTTAAAAATTTAAGTAATGAATTTTAGCTATGTCTAATATTAGGCATAGCTTTTTTAGAGAAAAGCTCTCAAAACTACTATATTTTATGTTTGTAGTTTTGGGAGCTAAACTTACAATTATTTCTTGTTATATGAGTTATATAAAAATAATTTACAATCCTTTACCTTTAGCGTTAGGTTTAAAACCTCTTTCTTCAAGGATTTGATATATTGTTTTAGAAGTTGTATCTGCTTCTGTATAACCAAGCATTTCTAAAACTTCATTTAATTCATCTTCTGAAGTTGTTTCAATTTCAATATATGGGAATGGACAGAAGTTTTCATCATTGATATCAATTTCTATAAGAGAGTTTTTATATTTGTAGCTTTCTCTATATTTTTTGATTGATTCTTGAAGTTCAAGTCCGAGTGATTTGAAAATTCTAGCTCCCATTTCACCATCTTCAATTATAGTCTCATTTTCCTCCATAACTTTAAATTTATCCTGAGACAACATTTTTTTTGTTGTCATAAAGTAAACTGTTTTATTGTTTATTTTATCTTCAACTGTTCTGATTCTTGCATAGCCTTTTTTATCAAGAAGTCTTCTATCCGCAAAATCATATATATCATTTACTTGATTTTCTTTTTTTACATTTTCAGCACCAGCCTTTGTGCAGATTTTTCTAATTTCTTCAATATCAATATCCATAACTCTAGTTTCAAATTCTTGCATTCTTATAATCCTCCAAATTGTTTGATATAAATATTATAGAATTATATTATAGATATTTCAAAATTTTTGATCAAAATGACACAAAAAACACAAAATGTTTATATAGAATAAAATTAATGAAAATATATTGCGTACAATCTATTTGTGTGCAATATAAATTGGATTTTAGGAAATTGACTAGAAGGAGACTTTGATATGAATAATAAAATTAATGAAATAATGGAATCTTTAGAATTCAGACATGCTTGTAAAGAGTTTGATAGTACAAAACAAATTAGTGATGAAGAGTTTAAGATTATTCTTGAAGCTGGAAGACTTGCTCCAAGTTCAATGGGACTTGAGCCATGGAAGTTTGTTGTTATAGATAATCAAGAGTATAAAGATAAACTTGGAGAGGCATCATGGGGAGGAAGAAGACAAATTCCTAGTTGTAGCAAGTTTGTTGTTCTTTTAACTAGAAATTCAGATTCTTTAAAATATGATTCAGAATTTATAGATCATCTTTTAAAGGATGTTAAGAAAGTTCCAGAGGATATAGCAGCAACAATAAAAAATACTTTAATGGAATTAGAAAGAGCTAGATTTGATATAGATAATAGAAGTGATTTAATGAATATGTACTCAAATACACAAACTCACATGGCTCTTATGAATATGATGCAAATTGCAGCCGAGATGAAAATTGATTCATGTGCTATTGGTGGATTTGATAAAGAAACATTAGAAGAAATTCTTTTAAAAGAAGGAATGCTTGATAAAAAAGAATTTATTATAGGAACAACAGTTGCTTTTGGTTATAGATTAAATGAACCAAGACCAAAAACAAGACAATCATTTGAAGATGTAGTTTCAGTTATTAAATAATAGAATTTAGGAATACTAAAAAAGAACAAAAGATAAGGAGTGTTTAATTATGAAAAAATTAAGTAGAGAAGAAGTAATTGATATATTCAATTTTAGATTTGCAACAAAAGAGTTTAATGGAGATATAATACCAGATGCTGACATGCAAATGATAGCAGAAGCAGGAAGATTATCACCAAGTTCATTTGGACTTGAGCCATGGAAATTTGTAGTTGTAGCAGATAAAAATCTTATAAATGAAGTAGCAGAAGTTTCATGGGGAATGCAAAGACAAGCTCCAACAACAAGTCATATGATACTTGGGCTTACAAGAGCTGGTAAGCATGTAAGATATGATGCAAAATATCTTCATGATATATGGGTAGAAAATAAAGGTGTATCAGAAGAGTTTTTTGAAGGACTTAAACCTATACTTGAGCAATTCCAAAAAGCTAATATGGATATAGAAAATTCAGATAAAGATTTATTAATATGGTCAACAAGACAAAACTATATTGCTATGGGTAACATGATGACAGCAGCAGCTATGATCGGTGTAGATTCATGTGCAGTAGAAGGTTTTGATAAAGAGAAAGTTGAAGAAATCCTTGTTAAAAAAGGTATTTTAGATAAAGAAAACTTTGATTTAAGCTATATCATAGTATTTGGATATAGAGCAGAAGAACCAAAGAGAGAAAAGGCAAGAAAACCTGCAAGTGAAATAATTGAGTGGATTAAATAATTGAATAATAATATTTAGTAAAAAAACGTAGAGAAATCTACGTTTTTTTTATTATTTTGAAATAATTATTATAATATAAAAGTTTATTTTGAGCTAAATAACACTGGATTTAGGCTATTTGAAGTAGTAATAAAATTTTAATTAATTAAGTAGTTTATGTAATAATTAAATGTGTTATTATACAATTATGGAATAAAAAGGAAATTATTTTAGGGGGGATTTAAATGAAAAGACGGTTTATAGCTGCGACATTGGCTATGTTAATATCAGCTAACTTTTTAGCTTGTGGTGGAAGCAAAAAGGAGGAAAAAGACACCAAAGAGAAAACGTCAACATCTGAAGAGGAAAAAAATAAAAGTGAAGGAAAGGTAGTTAGTATAGCTTCAATTAGAGAAAAATATGCTAGTAGTGAAGAGGCGAGTTATACAGAAGCAAAATACAATTTAGATAAAACTCATGTATTTAAATTTGAGATTGAAGAAGAGGTTGCAAAAAAGTTTGAGGAGAATTTATCAGATATATATACAGTTGCTTTAGATGCTGCAGGAACGCAAATAGTAGATGCACAAATATCAATAGATTCAGAGTCGGGGGATTTAAAAGTAAAGCCACCTAAGGCAGGTGTATTTGCAGACAATGATGATCAATTAAAAAATAATTCTGAAATTATTGTAGAAGATTTTGATGCTACAACAGAGAGAGAATTTGACTATGAGTGGGGAAATGCAAATAATTATTATTTAATTAAGAAGGTTGACACTAAGACTGGTGAAAAATTAAGCAAACCTGAAATTACAATATTCACAGTTAAGTCTGAAATAGGGGCACCAACTATTAAATATGGAGTAAATAAAGATGGTTTGGTGGAATTTTCTTGGAATGAGATAGAAGGAGCGGATAGTTATACTGTATGTGAAGTTTATAGAGATAACTCTGATAAAGGAAATTCGTATAGATTAAAGGAATTGGTAAAAACAAAAAAGAATAAATTTTCTGATTTTCCAGGGAATATATTAGACATGGGAGATGAAGTTATTCAAACGAATGGAGTTTTTAAGCTTGAAAATAAAGATGCTGATGGAGAGATGAAAGAAAATACAGCAAGAGAGTATTGTGTTATTGCTACAGCTGGAGAAAAGAAATCATCTATAAGTAATATACTTAGTACAAAAGAGGCAGCATCTAGAGCAATCGTTGAACTTGATCATGAAAGAAATATGAAGCTTGAAGAAAATTTACCTAAAATAGATCCTGATAAGGAGAGAACACCTCAATCAATTGAAAGGTTTAAACAAACACCAACACATTATTATGTGAAAATGGGAGATGGTAAATCTGTTTTAGCACCAGTTGATTATGATACTAAGTATTTAGAGTTTAGAGAGCATGAAAAGTATGGTATGCTTGCTGAAGCTAGATATAAGGTGAGAGGAACTTCATTAGTAAGACTTGAAATATTTTTTGTTGATGATAAGAGTGAAGAAACTAAAGACCTTGTATTAAAAGCTATAAAAGAAATTCAGGAACGACAAGAAAATGTTGCTGAACAAGCACTGAACTCGAATGTAGATGTTGATATTGAAACTACACCACCATCTGATATGGAGGAAACCGAAGCTGATACAAACGAGCAAGTTGATGAAAATAAAGA
>JBOGAY010000232.1:0-10931 GCA_051655925.1 Sarcina sp.
AAAGGCTTCTAATATAGTTTTCCAAGCTGCATCATAATCATGAACTTTTCTATCATCTCTTCTATATTTTCTTTTATCCTCTTGCACTTTATTCACCTCTAATCTTTAGTGCTTTTCTTACTTTAATTATATCCCATATCTATAGTTTTTAAAACATAAAAAGCTATGTAAAAAATCTCTTCTTACATAACTATACATAGACAAGCAGTGCATTTTTTAGCACTTTAACCACTATTATCATTTGTGAACTTTGGCTTTATTGCTTACTTTTCTGACTTTCACTTCTCACTTTCATGTTCAATCCCCGGGACGCTTGTGAGAGAATGTCAATTCTCGAACTTATTATTCTCATGACATAGATAAAGTATATTTTTTCAGATTTAAATTTGAATTTATTGTACAATATAAGAAGATTTTAAAATTGGAGGATATTTATGCAAAGTTTAAAAAACATAAAAAAAATATTTACTATGTGTATAATAACTTTTTTATTTTTTATTGAAAGTTTTTATCATAAAAACAACAAAATTTCACAAATAATTAACACTGAAAAAAAATTAGGGAAAGTTTTAGATAAATCACTTCAAATTCTTTTATGCTTTATTCTTTCTCTACCGCTATTTATAGTAACTTTCCTTGTACTTTTAATTTTTCACTTATTCACTAAAAACAGTCTTCAAGCCTATATTGTTATGCTGGTTCTTTATTTTAATTTAACCTTACCATTTTTATTGATATACTATCTCAACTTAAAGAATTCAAACTTTAGAATATCTTACTATTTTCCTAAAATAGTACTCACATTTAAGTATTTAAACTTCAAGGAAGAATTCAAAAAAGCTATTATTTTTATTCTTCTTTTTATATCTATTCCTAGTGCTTCTTTATGGTATCTTAGTAGGGTTATTCATTTTAAAACAACATCTACTGTCTATTTTATTTGTTTCTTCATAGTTTTAACTTTAGCATTCGTAATATATACGGAAGCAACTGTTGATAAATTTGAAAAAGCTAAAAGACAATTTTTTATGTACTTCTTATACTTTATTATTTTTTTTAATTGTAGCTTTTTAGGGACTAATATCTCCTTTTTATCTGCTACCATTACATTTTTAGGACTATTATTTATATTGCCTACTATTATTTCTGCACTTAAAGAAATTTACCTTAACTTAAATGCATCATACGAATCTGAAGTACTTAATAAAATGGAAGAATATTTATCTGAATTCATTTTATAAAAATATAACCTATAAAAAGGCACTGTATTAAAAATACAGTGCCCCCGCTATTGATAACCCTTTTAAATACTTATCAAATATTATTAGTTTTGCTGAAAATGATATGTTTTCTATTTCATATTTATTTAATGTAGTTTCACTTTCTTCAAGCAAGCCTTTCACAAAGTTATTGTATAAGTTCATGTCTATTGTTACTTTTGATAAGTCTATTTCGTCTTCTTCTGCTGTGCTACATCCTGATCTTATTGCATCACCTATATCATATAATGATAATCCTGGCATAACTGTATCAAGGTCTATTAAACATACCGCTTTACCCGTTTGATTATCTATCATTATATTGTTAAACTTTGTATCATTATGTGTAACTCTTACTGGTATTTTTTTATCATACTCTAAGTTTACAAGTTTACATAATTCATCTGCTCTCTTTTCTATAAACTGAATTTCTTCTTTAACTAGTGATACTCTACCTACTTTATCTTCTTTTATAGCATTTTGGAAGTCTATATATCTTTTATAACTTCAAATAAAGAGTCTACATTAAAGTCTGATAATCTTTTATGAAACTTTCCTATTGCCTTACCTATTTCATACATATGCTTTTCATTCTCTACCTTCATATATGTTCTAGCGTCTGCTATAAAGTTGAATGCTCTATAATAATTTCCTTGCTTTGTCTTATAAAAATATTTATCTTCCTTTGTCTGAATTAAATTAAGACACTCTCTATCTAAATCTCCATTCTCTAACTTTACTTTATTACCTATATGCAGCGTTACCTTCTTCATATTCTCTATACGAACCTCTGGATTTGTAAAGAATGATTAATTCTTTGAACTACATACTTATGCTCTATCCCATTATCATTATAAGTAACCATAGTAGTATCATTAGTATTACCAATATCATGACCTCTTCAAGAATACATTCTCCTTTAAACTTAAACTGATTTAAAATATCTTTAAAACTTTCTTCCTTCACCATAAAAATTCTAACTCCCTTAAATCTTTTTTCTTTTCACCAATTATTATTTAAAATAGCTATGCTAGAAAATACTTCTCCTAACATAGCTAAAACACTATTCTTTTTTAGACAAGTAGTGCATTTTTTAGCACTTTACTCACTATTATCATTCTCCAACTTTGTCATTGTAACTAGCTTTCAAGACTTTCACCTTACAATTTCTTATTCAATCCCCGGGGATGCTTGTGAGGAAAGCTTGCTTTCTGAACTTGAAAATTTTTAAAATTTAACTATTTGCTTCTTCTCTTATCTTTTTAACAGTATCCACACTCAAACCTAGTCTTCTAGCAATCTCTTCATTATCAAATACATCTAAAATGGCTTTTGCTGCTTCTATTTTTCCTTGTTCTATTCCTTGTTCTACACCTTGATTAATTCCCTGTTTTCTCTCTTCTTCTCTTAACTCCTGAATTATACGCGCATTATTTGCAACCATTTTTATTACCTCCTCCTTATCTGCATCTAATAAATTAATAGCTTTTTCTCTTAACATCTCTTCTGTCGTATTTTTTATCCAATGCTTTATTTGTTTTAACTGCTCATCTGATAAACTATCAAAAAATATTGCTATTGATGCTACTCTTTCTAAAAACTCTTCTACATTAATTTTTTGATCTAATAAAAATATTGCTGATGTAACAGCCTTTCTCTTCAATAAATCTTCTTTAGTAAATCCATTATTAATATCAAAAATATCATAAGTAAAATTTAAAACTCCACTATGAAATTTTTCTTCACTATAAAACATTTTTCTAAATTCATTTGGTACATTCCAAACTTCTTTACCATTATATAAAACTATCGGAATCACTGCTGGTATCTTTATATTCTTATCTGACTTTTTATGATTTGCATTCTTTGCATACTCTCTTAAAATTTCACACATATAAAATAACAATCTTAAAGGCATTGTATTATCTATTCTTGATTGAAATTCTAATAAAATATAAAAAATAGCTTCTGTATCACCTATTTTAACTTTATATACTATATCACTCTCCGACTCTTCGTAATCTGATGCAATATACGATTTATTTACTAATTCTAAATCTTCAATTTTCAAATCTTTCGTAAATTCTTTTTTCACAAAATTTTTAAAAAGATCTATTGCTATCTCCTTTTTTGAATATAAATCTTTATACGATTTATCATGTATATGATGTAATTCTTTTTTTACTTTTTCATTCATTTTTCTTCTCACTTTTATACTATTAATTTATCTTAAGTATTGCCATCTCTTTATACTTTTATTATATCTTAGCTTTAGAAATATTTTAATATTTATTTTGTTTATTGTATTAACAAAATATGTACACCAAAATTTCTAATCTCCATTAAAAACATAAAAAGCTATGTAATTCTTTTATTCAATCCCCGGGGATGCTTGTGAACCTACTATTCCTTAAATATTAATCTTACATAACCTAACACAGCATCAGCTATAGATTCATTTAAGTTCACTTTAAAGTTCTCTTTTATTATTGCACTCTTACTGTTACTATACTCAAGCTTATCTAAGCTTATCATGTTATCATATAACCTACTTAGGTACTTATCAAATATAACCCCCTCAACCTCTAGTGAGTTCTCTAATGTAACCTCTGTAAGTTCTTTATATAAAACATTCCCAACTGCTTCCTTAGCTATATAAGCTCTTAACTTTATAACCTCTGTTATCATAAGTTCTTTTGCTTCTCTACTTATTTTTATATTCTCAAAATTTATTGCCTTATCTATTACTTCTTTCACAAGCTTCTCTGTTATCATATTTTTAAAGTTTGATGGGAACTGTATATTCACTCCACCAAGCAGTGAAGCTCCTTGACTAGAGTAATTTAATGTCTCTCCAACTTTGATTCTATGCTCCACTTGCCTAAAGGTATCTCTATCAATTTCAAGTCCAATGTTCTCACATATATTCTGCCTTATTGCTGTGATACATTTTCTGCTTTCCTTACTGTGTAGGCTCTCTCCTACTATTCTAGCTACTTTTAACTTATCAACCTTAATACTATCCTCTAAGCCTTCAAATTCAACACATAATGCCTTTACCTTTGCCTTAGCTATATTATCTATAAAAAGCTTAATAAAGTTAATTGGGGCGAATTTATCTATTAACATAGGTTCTGGTTTATTATTATAAGCACAAAACATATGAGCCACATGAACAGCTAAAGGTTTCTTCTTCATAGATTGGAGTTGCTCAAAATTTCCTAATAACCCCTTAGTATGATTCTCGACTCTCTCTATTATCTCTCTGCATCTCTCATCACTGATTCTTGAAAACTCAAAAGAATTTGAACCCTTAAGTTCTAAAATATCATCCCTATTTTCAAACTCTCTTCTTCTGACTTCATCCATAAGAAGGTCCATCTTATTATGAACAACAAATAAATCTATATATTTATTTAATCTTCTTCCAATCTCCTCTAAAACTCCATCATTTAACTTATCTTTTTTGTTCCCTTCTCTGATATTTACAATAGCATTAATATCTTTACCATAAACAAACTCTTCCACAAGCTTATATTCCCTATCAATATTATCAGTATGATTATAATTATAATCATACATACTCAAAGCTATATCACCATGTCTATTAATTAACCTTGAGTTACCCTTTTCTTTTATAACTCTCTCAACATTCTTATTCAATGGTAAAGTAACCACCATCTCATCTATGAACATAAAGTTAGCCTCTGCATTCATAATCCTTCTCAAAAGACTTAAATCAGAACCATTCAAACTAGCTCTTGTAAATTCCTTTACATAATACCCATCCCTTGAAATAGAATACTCACCTAAAGTATCCTCAAAATACTTATTTGTTTTATAATTAAGAGTTTCAAGTAAAGACTCCATCTTAAAGTCCATTAAATTCCATATACTTCTCTCTTCTCTCTCCCTATTCAAATCAAAATCTTTAGCAAATCTACCGATAGTAAGCTCTCTACTTAAAAAGATTTGCTTTTTAATAGCTTCCTTAACCAATTGCTCATTAGCCTTATCATTCTTAGGTATCTTATTTTTTGCCAAACTATATAAATACATCATATCCATACTCTTTAAATTGAAAATAGCCTTTGGCATAAAATCCTCAAACTCATCTTTTATAAAACCATTAATCTCATCTTCAAGGAAATCATAAAAAATACTTTCCTTTAACTCCCTAAAAAGTCTCTCTTTAAAATAATTTGAAACCTCTATATTATCAGCCTCACCAGTCCTAAACTTTATAACAGTACTATAAAAACTCTCACATAAAAGATCATTTAGCAACTCCCTAAAACTTACTGCATCCTTTCTTTTAAAACAAATCAAAACCTTATCCTTTACATCAGAATGATTTGTAATATTATATTTCATAAGCCTCACAATACTTAATGTCTTACCAGTTCCTACATTACCCTTAAATTCAAATTCAACAGATTTCAGCTCTTTATTCACATCACTATCTTTTATATTAATATCTTTTACATCATTACTCTTCATATTATTAAAAAATAAATTTCTAAAACCAAACTCAACAAAATTACTAATAAAATATGACTTTCCAGTACCAGGAGCTCCTACAACCAAAGTTGCTTCCCTCTTACCTAATTTATCAACATAAATATTTTCATAACAATTTTCTCTCTTTTCCATAACTCTACTTCTCCTCTTAATATAAAAAGTACTTGAACTTTTTATATTTCCCTCATTTTAATAACCTTTAATATAGAAAATATAACTTTCTATACATTTGCAATTAATGCACTTTATTAATCCTTAAATTTCATTTTATCTATAAAAAAAATTCTCCTGAAAATTCCTAAAAACTCCTGAAAAATCTGTTAATTCTCTGAAAAATTATAAATATTCTCGCATTTGCGATAAAAAGGGATAAAATGGGATATTTTCCCCTACTTAATCCTATCATAAACTTTTAATTAATTGTCAATTTTGACATTAACTTTCTGTTAAAATTTATTTGTTTGTATTTAATAAAAAACTCTAAAATTAACTTACAAAAACAAAAAGCATATGCATCTAAACTTATAGATACATATGCTGTAATTATCATTTATCTCAACTCTTTATTTAATCCTTAATCCTTAAAACTAATTTTTTAAATCATCTTCATCAAGCTTTTTTCTAATCTTCGCAATAAGCCTTGAACCCTTATAATAAACATTCCCTAAACACTTACCACTTTCCTTTAGTTCCTTATAAGTAACCCTTCCTATAATTGCATCAAAAAGCAAAAGTTCCTCTACATTATCACCAATTATATAACCTTTAATATAATTTAGATACTCATCATTGCAAACCTTCTTACAAATATCTCCCGTTCCCTTTGTTATGTTAAGTGCAAAATCCAAATCACAAACATCACTCTTACTCTCAATTAAAGTAGCAACTCTTCTAAAAAGCATAGCCAAATGATTCTTCATAACAACATTAGCATAAGTCTTAAACTTCACATCCCTACCTACATCATAAGTATAAATAGCATTATAAAATGCAATCCTACACTCATTCTCTAGATCAGACTTACCATGACCAAAAATATAATAAGAACTAGCTAAAAAACTAATACTATCTTTATACCTTTCGAAAAGTTCTAAAATTGCCCCTGAAACTTCCTCCTTGTTTCCTTCCTTAACTAAAACAACTAACTCCTCACTTGTTTTTACCTTCATATTTTTTCCCATAAAAAAATACCCTCCCATTTTATTACTTGATGTAACTTAAATAGCTAGAGCATACTCACCTAAAAATATATCAAATATATTAGTTAAATAAAGCTTCATGCTCTCTCTTCTTAATCTTCTACCAGCCTATTAAGAACTTAGTAGTAAAAACCTATTACATAAATCGTTATCAACCAACAATTTATATTCTTATATTACCATAAAATACATTTTGTTCCAATATATTATTTTTTAAAAATATGTGAACATTTCAATCCCCGGGGATGCTTGTAATAAAACTTAAATCAATATCTATATTTGCTACCTTATATAAAGAAACTAAAAATAAAAACTTATCTTCATCTGCTATTGAAAGTCCATCTAAATACTTATCAAATATAATTACATTATCAGCTATTTTTTCTACTACATTTTTATTATGAAGCCCTACTCCTGAGCTTCTATTAAGGTTATTATCTTTTACAGTAACCTCTGAATTACCCTTCATATTAACGCTTCTAACATTAGTTAAATCCTCACAAGTAACCTTTATATTCGATGTATTATAAGGTTCATCATAATAATTTCTTTCATCTTCTTTACTTTGTTTTTGATAATATCTTTCCTCCATTATATATGCACCCTTAGCACTTAGCTCTGGCATTACTTCTAATCTTATCCAAGTTCTAAATGTGATACCTATTGGTTTTTCTGTATATTGTAAGAATCCATATAAACCTTCTTCATAAAATATGATTAATTTGGGTGCAAACTTTAATGATGCACTCATTTTATCGCCAGCTAACTCTTTGAATTTCTTAAGCTCCTTGCCTTTAAGAACCTCATATTCCCGTCCTTCTTTGAAATATTCTCTCTTTATACATGCTGTTATTATATTAGAGCCTTCTACATAACCAATAACTCTTGTAACATCAATAGCAACCCAGCAAGGTTTCTTCTTCCATATAAAATTGAAAATTAGCATTCCATTAAATCTTTTAACTAATAAATAGTTCAATTCAAATCACTCCTTGATTATAAAATTAGGAGTTGATATAATAAATCTTAATCGAAGTTCATTATATTAACTCCGGTTATATATTAAAGATGTTTTACTAACTTATTCAGGGCAAGTAAAGCATCTTTTTTTCGTAGTTTTTCTAAAATCATTTCGTTTTCTTTTTTAAGTCTTTTTCTATAAGCTCTGATACATAATCTTGAAAAGTAGTCTCTTCACTAACCATCAAATGTTTCAGCTCCTTATGCGTATTATCTGTAAGCCTTATCGTTATTGCCTTCAATTTAACTACCTCCTAATTTTCAGTAATTAATTAATCTAGTTAACCATTAATAAGTCAACTTCCTTGTTAGTATAAACAATAATTATCAAATTATTCTAATTTTTAAAATTCGGTATTAAAACACAAGGTTAGCTTCCGTGATTTAATCACGGAACATCAAAACCAACCTATCCTAAATCCTTATAAATAGCCACTTCAACTCTATTGTAATTAATTGTAAAACAAGTGGTTAAATTTAAGTTTTAACTTCCTCTTTTATAAAAAATGCAAATATTCCGTGTTTAAAATACAGTACCTTCTGCAAACCTGTCTACAACTAGATGCGTAGCCTTCTTTTTTGAGTTACCCTTTCAAATTTTCTTCATATAATCAGCAAGCTATATTTTATTTATTTTTTGTTTATCTAATTCAATAGACTCCTCAAAAAGCTTCTACACCTTATTAATATCATTAGTCCCTTTATACCTATATTCATACATACTTAAAGTTATATTGCCATGTCTATTAACTAGCTTTGCATCTTCATACGCCTTTATCATTTCTTCAACACTGGCAACCATTAGAACTCCAAATATTATCCCATCTACAAAAACAAATTTATCTTTTCTATTTATCACCTTTGGCTTTATTACTTACTTCCAAGACTTTAACCTTGTAATTCCCTACTCAATCCTCATGGATACTTGCTTTCTGAACTTGCTTTATAACTCTTTGCAATATTAATTTTTTAAGATTTCAAAATAATAATATTTCTTTGTTTAATTTATTAGCTTCCTTTCCATTCTATATTAAATACTACTAATTCATATATTCTATAAACTAAAATGATCAAAACAAAACCTTTTTTCTTCTAAAGGTTATCTATAAATATAATAATAGGTTAGGAGAATAAATCTCCTAACCTATCTCAAAACTAGCTATACCAAGGGTTGATAACCTTCTACAAGAACAATTTCTTTTCAAAAATCATTTTTACTAATTTATTTGTTTATATTATTACTTTCATTAAATTAAAAACCTCCCTTAAATATTACTTTTAAGAGAGGTTATCTATTATATAAGTTTTAGATTAAATTATTTTATTTGTTTATTGTCTTAATATCACATCAAATAATTTCTTATTTGATGCCTCTATTTTATAGAGGGAATATTTTTTTGATTATTAATGCTACTATCTTAGTTACTAACATTATTACTATAAGATATAGCATTCCTTCAAAAAATATTTCTAATATTTCTTTACTTTTCATTTAATCTAAAACTCCTTTATTTATTGTTATACTTTAAATATAGACTAAAATCATTCTAATTATTCCTATTATAAATAATATTATCTTTATATCTACTTTTTAAGCATACGCCTCCTAGGAAAAAAGCTACGTAAGAATCACTCTTATGTAGCTAAAACACTATTCTCATAGACAAGCAGTGCAATTTTCAGCACCTCATCATACTTTTATTCTTATCAACTTTGGCTTTATTACTTACTTCCAAGAGTTTCACTTCATAATTCCCCACTCACTCCCTGGGGATGCTTATGATTTAACTGATTTAACTAACTTCTTCTCTTATTTTTTTGACAATATCCACACTAAGCTCTAGCCTTCTAGCGATTTCTTCATCATCAAATACATCTAAAATAGCTTTTGCTGCTTCTATCTTCCCTTCTATTTTCCCTTCTATTTTCCCTTCTATTTTTCCTTTTTCTATTCCTTTTTCTATTCCTTTTTCCTCTAAATACAACTCTCTAATTTCATCTATACTCATTTCAGCTCCTCCTCCAATTCTCTCTTTAACCTCTTTAAATTCCTTTGATAGCTCATTATCTTGTATTAAAAATAAATACTCTAAGAAATATGTTAATGCTTTACGTTGTTCCATCGTCCTTACTTTTTCATAATTAACTAACTCATTAAACAACTCAACTTTTGCTATAAATATTTCTTTATCACTAGCTCCTGTTTCTAATAATCGCTTTGCCATTTTAAAAACTAATTTTAATGGGTTACTATCATTTATATTCTCAAGCTTTAAATTTTCTACATCTATTGTTCTAAAATTATATATTAAAATATTTTCTTCTAAATCCGGTAATTTATAAATATAGCTTTTATCTTTCCCCTTATTTCCACTGTATGTATAAATTACTGAACCTACTATGTCTGAATGATCTTTATACTTATATCTAAACTTATCCCATATTCTATAGAAATATCTAAACATTCTTTCTGCAAATACTTGCTCTTCACTTCTATAACTTTGTACCTCTACATGAATAAAGAGAATTTTGCTTTCATTATCTTTTAATCTTACCTTAATTATCTTATCTGATAGCTAGTATTTCTAATTATTCCTTAAAAGGAATAAAGAACTACACGCTCCTAGATAACTGCGACTAAACATTCAGCATGCTTCATTGAGTCTACGTTGATCCGATATTACTTTTTTCGTTTCTTCTTTATTAAAAATTTCTTTTTGAATTTCTAGAAGCTCATTGTCTAATCCTTCTGCCTCTATCTCCCAGTTTATATTTTCATAAATCTCTGGAAACAATAATTCAACAATCTCCTGCTCAAAGGCTTCTAATATAGTTTTCCAAGCTGCATCATAATCATGAACTTTTCTATCATCTCTTCTATATTTTCTTTTATCCTCTTGCACTTTATTCACCTCTAATCTTTAGTGCTTTT
>JBOGAY010000233.1:0-22083 GCA_051655925.1 Sarcina sp.
CTAGATGGATAAAAGGTTATATAAGAAAAAAACTTGAGTATAAATCGGATTTAAACGAAATTATTTATACGTATATAAATCCAGCTTATACAAGCAAAGTTTGTAGCACGTGTGGTAGATTTGGTGAAAGAAATTTTGAGGTTTTTGAATGTTCTAATTGTGGTAAAACTCATGCCGATATAAATGCAAGTAAAAATATATTAAATAGAAAAGATGATAAAGAAATTAATTTATATACACCTTACAAAAAAGTGAAAAAGATTTTAGAAAATAGAATTTTGTAATTATATAAAAAAGCTTATTTAATCACAAGTATAAGTACCTCTTAAATTTTAAGAAGCTTATATTTTCATCCTAGTGGAGGGTTGAATAAGACTTTAATAATAAATTTAATAAATAGGGTTGTGGGATAGTGTAAATTTATTTATACGAACTGGCTAAGCCTAGGCTTAAATGATATCAAAAGATATTAAAAGCACGAATTATCTAAAATAAGTACATTTGTCTATAATTTTAGAACCAGGGAAAGAAGTGAATACTAAAATAAAATTTTTAATCTTGTTTAAGTACAAATTAATTACCAAACAAAAGGATGTAGAATATACTGATTGCAGAGCTAAAGAAATTATGTATGGAGTAGAGTTAGAAGTGCCTGTGCAAACATTCATAGTTCTTAACTCGTAGTAGACTTTGAAGTTAAAATAATAATTGAAGGCGTATATTCTATAATTTCAATAGTAGTATTGCTAAAAACAAATTCACAATACTGTGGTTAAAATTTAAAAATAAAGGTTGCATCAAATTAGAAGAAATTTTAAAGCGATGCAATTTTTTTTTTGCAAAATTTATATGATGGAATATAAGAATGTAGAAATATTAAAAAATATAATTATAAAGTTAGCAGAATTATATGGATATTTTAATATAAAATTGTAACTATATTTAGCAAAAAGAATAATATGTAATATATAATATATAAATTTATATATCATGGAGGGAAGCAAGTGAATACTAAAAGAGAATTAATAGAGTATTCAGGAATTGATACCTGTCCTATAAAACCTAAAACAATGTTTAATCAAATTAATCTAGAAAACATCTCTGTTATACCAGCACAGAAGCCAGATATAGAAGAGATAGATAAGGTATGGGTAAAAGGTGAAGTAACTGATTATGAAATAGTAAAGACTCCAGTAGGAACATCATTAGAAGGTCAAAACTTAACTGGCTATAAAATATTAGTATGTGGAAATATACAAATAAAGGTACAATATACAGCAAATGAACCAACACAGTCTATTCATATAGCAGAGATAATATATCCATTCTGCTCATATGGAGTGTTAGAGCCAGATATAAACTTAAACATGAAAATATATCCAAGTATTTTAGTTGAAGATATATTTGCAGAGCTAACCAATAAACGATGTATCTATACTAATACTACGGTTGCAGTTGTTACAGATATATATTAAAAATCGACTTTGATAAGGAGGTAAATATGTATTGTCAAAGAAATTTAAAGTTTGCAAATAAAGATATGCCAGAAAAAGTTTCATTTTTTAAAGAAGACTTAATTGATGAAATTTTGGAGATTTCAGTAAAAAAACCAGATATGCAAAGAATTTTAAAAATAATTTCAATAGCAGAAGTTGTTGAAACAAGTTTAGTAGAAACTGAAATAGGAATATCAAATGAAGGACAAAGATTATCAGGATATAAATTAGTAGTTAAATTAAGAGTTACAGGTAAGGTGACATATTCTACAACAGATATATGTTCAACAGTTCATACAACTGAATTTGAAATTTTTAAAACCATTTTCATAGTTCTTCCAAAAGAATTTAATGGTGAAAGTATTTGTGAATTGGTGAGAATAGATGCTTTGAAAGTAAATGCATATATTGAAGCTGATAAAGCTATACAACTAGATGAAAGAACTTTTAATGCTTGTATATTATTTATAGTAGATGTGAAAATGTCCTAAAGAAAATGTAGAGGAGAGAAAGTAATGATACAAAAACAATTACTAAAAGTAGGAGGTAAGTTATGACTTTTAGTTCAATTTATAGTAAAACAGGGAAATTAAATGCGACGCATACTGGTAATACTTTAATTTTGCATGGAAATTTAGCTGGTAATATATATGAATATCCAGTCTATATGAGTTTAGATACAAGTCTTGTTGCAGGTGCGGGATATCCAAATGGGACAACAACCAATTGGAAGCAAAATGGATCATCTGCAGTTTTAAATATACCAACAGGAGCAACTGTAGATTTTGCATATTTGCAATGGTTTATAACTAATAGAGGATCTACAGGATCAGATGGGACACCAATAAATACAACAACCGCTAGTACTCCAATAACATTTGATACTCCAATAGGAACCAATACAGTAACACCTGATGCAGCCTTTGATGATGATTTTATTTATTATCAAAATAACTCAATAAGAGGAAAAGATGTTACGTCACTTGTTTCAGCAGCGGGATCTGGAACTTATGCAGTTAAGGGTGTTTTAGGAATAGGTCCTACAGCTCCAACTTATAATAAAGTTTTTACTTCTTGGACATTATTTGTAGTATATAAAGATTTAAATCAAATAAATTATAGAACGGTAAATATGTATAGTTCTAGTCAAGGTAGCGGATCAAATGTAATTTTATCAAACTTTAGGATTGGATCAACACCATATGCAAAACTTCACGTAGCTAATGTAGGAGGAGAGACTGGATTTGGGGATAATTTAAGATTTAGAGTAGAAGCAGGAGCTTATGTAAATGTAGGAGATGCAACACATCCTATAGGAAACTTTAATCAAGGAATTATATCAGATGACAATGGAGTTTTAGATACTAGTGGATCTTTTGGGTCAGCAAATAATACTATATTAGCTACAGCACACAATCCAACGTTCTATGCAAGACAAGAGTTAGATATGACAGCACTAGATTTAACAAGCCAATTTGCAGCAGGTGATGATGCAGCTGATTATGAATTGCTTAGTGGAACAGATATTACTGTTATGTCAGCATTTGTAACAAGTGTAGATGAGCCAATAGTTGAAGTTTCTAAAGCAGTTGATAAAACAGAAGGTCTTGTAGGAGATGTTTTCACCTATACTGTAACAATTAAAAATACAGGTGTAACACCTCTTTCAAATATAAAAATTAAAGATGTTTTATCGGCAGGTATGACATTTAATACAGGTTCAGTTACAACTTCACCAGGAGGAGCTCTTCCAGCAGCTAATCCAACAACTGGTACAGGTATAGCAGTTCCAGGAACTTTAGCAGCTGGTGCAACTTTAACAGTATCATATAAAGGAACTGCAACAAATGCTATTTTAGATCCAAATCCAACACCAAATACAGCAGATGTTAGTTATAGTGCTTTATTAGTTCCAAATGCATTACCATCACTTCAAGGAAATCATACAATTACAGAAACTCAAACAACAAACACTGTAGATGTTTTTATAGGAGAAATTAAACCAGAAATAACAAAAGCAGTTGATAAGTCTCAAGCAGCAGTTGGAGATACTATAACTTATACTTTAACATTCAAAAACAATGGTGGAACACCAATGAATAATGTTATTTTAACAGATATTATTCCAGCAGGGACTACTTTTGTAACAGGTTCAGTAAAAGTTGATGGTGTACCAAACATTTCTGCAGATCCTGCCTCAGGAGTTAATATAGGAACAGTAGCACCTAACACACAAAAAGTTGTTACATTCGCTGTAACAATGGATAATATTCCAATAGGAACTGTATTAACAAATAATGCGACAGCTGATTTTGATTATACAATAAATAGTGTGAAAACTTCTTGGCCAACAATAACAAGTAATGATGTTACAACAACAGCAACTTATGCAACTCTTAGTATAGTAAAAACTCAAACAAAGGCATATGTTGACATTGATGGAATAACAACTTATTCATTGGTGGTAAAAAATAATGGTAACGTTGCAGCAGATAACGTAATAGTTAAAGATCCAGATCCAGCATCTCTTGCATTTGTTGCAGGAACTGTGACTGTTGAAGGAACACCTAACGTAACAGCAGATCCAAATATCGGAGTAAACGTTGGAACAATAAATCCAGGTGCATCTAAAACAGTAACTTTTAATGTTAAAGCAACAAGTATCCCAACAGGTGGAACAACAACAAACGTTGCAACTTCAACATTTGATTATACAGTTCTTGGTGTTGTAAAATCAGGAACAGCAACATCAAATTCTTTAGTATTAAATATAAATGACGCAACTCTTGTTATGAATAAGAGTGTAAACCCAGCAAATGCTACAATTGGGGATACAGTAACCTATACAATAACTCTTCAAAATACAGGAAATGTAGCAGCAAATACAGTAGTTTTAACTGATGTACTTGCAAGTCAATTGACATTTACCGCAGGAAGTGTAGTTATAAATGGAACAAGTAGTACAGATAATCCTAATACAGGAATTAATATTGCAACAATAGCAGCAGGAACAACAACGACAGTTACTTTTAAGGCAGTTGTAAATGCACTTCCAACTTCAGGATCAATTATAAATAATAGTGCAAGTTCAACATTTAAATATACAATAGATCCTGCACAACCAAATGCTGGTTCAGGAACTGCACAAAGTAACGTTGCACCGCTTAGTACAGGTATTGCTAGAACACTTTTAACTAAATCAGTAGATAAAGCTTATGCAGATATTGGTGATGTTTTAACTTATACAATTGATATTAAAAATGATGGAAATGTTGATGCAACAAATGTAATTTTTACAGATCCAATTCCAAGTGGAACAACATTAGTTGCAGATTCTTTTAGTATAAATGGTAATCCACAAATAGGTGTAACACCAAATGCAGGAACTAATATAGGAACAGTTCAGGCAGGAGCTACAGTTCAAATAACATTTAAAGTAACTGTAAATACTATACCAACTCCAAATCCAATTCCAAATCAATCAGCAACAAATTTCGATTACGCCGTAGGTACTGCTAATTTTACAGGTGGAGGCGTATCTAATAAGGTATTTACACAAATAAATCACGCAGAAATTGGAACTTTAAATAAAACAGCGACAACTTATGCAGCAGTTGGTCAAACAGTTAGTTATACTGTAACAATTCCGAATATAGGAAATGCTGCAATGAACAACGTAGTTCTAACAGATAATTTACCAACAGGGGTAACTTATGTAGCAGGATCATCTAAAGTTAATGGTCTTACAGCAGCAGGAACACCAAGCACAGGTATAACAGTTGGATCAATAGCAGCAGGAGCAACTAGTACAGTTACTTTTGATGCAGTAGTAAATTCAATTCCGGATCCAAATCCAATGCAAAACACAGCAACTGTTAATTTTGAGTATACAGTAGATCCAGCATTCCCTAATAATTCAAAAGGAAATAAAACATCTAATCAAGCACCAACAACAGTAAATTTTGCAGATCTTATAGGAACTAACGGAGCAAACTTTAAGAAAACTGTAGATAAGGCTTATGCAAAAGTTGGTGACACACTTCTTTATACAATTAATATCCAAAATACAGGTAATATTCCAGCTAATAATATCGTTGTAACGGATGTTATTCCAGCAGGGGCAAGTTTTGTAACAGGATCTATACTTGTTAATGGAATACCAGCTAGTGGAACTCCTAATACAGGAATAAATGTACCATCAATAGCAGCAGGAGCGAGTGCAACTGTAGCATTTAATGCAACAGTTACAAGTATTCCAGTACCAAATCCAATAAATAATACAGCAAGCATTGCGTATAAGTATACTATAAATCCAGCTCAACCTAATGGCGGAAGTGGAAGTGGAACAACAAATAGTGCAATAACACAAATTAACTTTGCTAATATAGGTGCAGTTAAAGGTGTTGATAAAACAAGTGCAGACGTAGGTGATGTATTAACTTATACAATAACTTTAACAAATAGCGGAAATGTTCCAGCTAATAATGTAACAATTAATGATACTTTACCTTCAGGGACAGCCTTTGTAACTGGTTCTGTGACAATAGCGGGTGCGCCTCAACCTCTTTTAACACCAGCAAATATTAATGTAGGTTCAATTGCAGCGGGTGCTTCAAGGGTAGTAACTTACAAAACAACAGTTACAGAAATTCCACTACCAAATCCAATTGTTAATAATGCAGATGTAAATTACACTTATACAGTAAATCCATCAAATCCAAATGGGGAATCAGTAACAACTAAAACAACAGATGCAACAACAACAGTTGGAAGTGCAAAAATTACTATGGTTAAAAATGCAACACCAGCAGATGCAACTATAGGTGATACAGTAACTTATGCAGTTGTTTTAACAAATACGGGGAACGTTGCAGCTAATAATATATTATTTAAAGATGCAATTCCATCAGAATTATCATTTGATGCAGGTTCTGTAGTTGTTGGTGGAACACCAGACCTTACAGCTGATCCTGTGGCTGGCTTTACAATTCCAACTCTTGCAGCAGGAACAAGTATTTCAGTAGTTTTCACAACAACAGCAGTAACAGTTCCAACAACAGGTGTGATAGTAAATAATAAAGCTACTGCAGATTTCAAATATACAGTAGATCCTGCATTCCCTAATGGAAAGTCAGGAACATCACAAAGTAACGTAAAACCTATTAATCTTGGAATAGCTGATATTACAATGACTAAAAAGGTTGATAAAGCATATGCAGATGTTGGGGAAACTTTAACTTATACAGTTAGTTTAGCGAACTCAGGAAATGTTGCTGCTAATAACGTTATATTCACAGATACAATTCCAAGTGGGACTTCACTTGTTGCAGATTCACTTATTGTAAATGGTGTAGCGCAAATAGGCGCTAATCCAGCAGCTGGTTATAATATAGGAACAATTGCAGCAGGAAGCTCTGTAGATGTTGAATTTAAAGTTAAAGTAGATCAAGTTCCAACGCCAAATCCAATTTTAAATAGTGCATCATCAACTTATGGTTATACAGTTGGAGTAACAGATTTTAATAAATCAAGTTCATCAAATCAAGTATCAACACAAGTTAATCATGGTAATATACCACAAGTTACAAAAACAGCAGTTCCATTTGCAACATTAAATCAAATAATCACTTATACTATAGCTATTCCTAACAATGGTAATGTACCAGTTAATCAAGTTATTTTAACAGATATCATTCCAAGTAACACAAGTTTTGTAATAGGTAGTATAAAAATAAATGGTAGTGCGGGTTCGGGAACACCGGATAGTGGAATATCAGTTGGGACAATAGCGCCAGGAACAACTAAAACTGTAACTTTTGATGTAAAAGTAAATAGTTATCCACCAGTAAATCCAATGATAAACAATGCAACAGTTGATTATAAGTATACAGTAGATCCAGCAGCACCAAATGCAGTAATTAAAACAATAAAATCTAATGATGCACCTACAACAGTAAATTATGCAGATTTAATAGGTGATAATGGAGAAAACTTTGTTAAATCTGTAGATAAAGGATATGCAAAAGTTGGAGATGTAATCACTTATACTTTAATTTTAAAGAACACAGGAAACGTATTTGCAAATAATATTGTAGTAACAGATATAATTCCAGCAGGTGCAACGTTTATACCGGGAACTTTATTAATAGCAGGAACTCCAACAGTAGGTAATCCAGCACTTGGAATTTCAGTTCCTAAAATTGCTCCAGGTCAAGATCTTGAAATAAACTTTAGTGCAACAATTGACTCTATACCAGTACCAAATCCAATAGTAAATAAAGCTAGTGTAACTTACAGATTTACAATAGATCCAGCGATTCCTAATGGCGGATCAGATAGTGGAAATAGTAACTCTGTGTCAACACAAGTTAATTATGCTAAATTATCAGGTACAAAGAGTGCAGATAAAGCAAATGCAACAGTTGGAGAAATTATCACTTATACAATTAATATTTCTAGTATAGGAAATCAAGTAGCAACTAATATAACAGTAACAGATATTCTTCCACCAGGAACTGAATTTATACCAGATACAGTTACAGTTAATGGATTAGTCGTTCCGGGCGTAACACCAAGTTCTATACTTGCAGATGATTTAATTCCAAATGCAGTTCAAACAGTAACTTACCAAGTAAAAGTTACAGAATTACCAGTACCAAATCCAATAGTTAATAATGCAGTAGTTGCTTATAACTTTACAATAGATCCAGCAACTCCAAATGGGGCTAGTGATAGTTTTACAACAACAGATGCAACAACACAAGTTAAACTTGCGAGTATTCAAATGGTTAAGAACGCAACACCAACAGATGCAACAATAGGAACAATAGTTAATTATGTTGTGACTCTTACTAACTCAGGAAACGTTGCAGCGAATAATATTTTCTTTAAAGACATTTTACCAGCAGAAGTTTCATTTATAGCAGGTTCTGTAAGTGTAGGAGGTAGCCCAAATGCAGCGGCAAATCCTAATACAGGATTTACAATAAGTACACTAGCGGCAGGTGCAAGTGTTGCGGTTTCATTCTTAGTTAAAGTTATTAGTAAACCTTCAAGTGGTTTAATTGTAAGTAACTTTGCAACAGCAGATTACAAATATACAGTAAATCCATCAGTTCCTAATGGAGCAGGTTCAAGTGTTCAAAGTAATACTAAAGATATAAATGTTGGTATAGCTGATGCAAAAATAACTAAAGAAGTAGATAAAGCATTTGCAACTATTGGTGATATAGTAACTTATACACTTACAATCGCTAATACAGGAAATGTAGCAGCAAATAATGTTATTGTAACAGATTCAATCCCTACAGGAACATCATATGTTGTAGATTCTTTAGCAGTTAATGGAGTTACTCAACCAGGAGCAAATCCAACATTAGGATATAATATAGGAAGCGTAGCAAGTGGCGGATCAACGGTTGTAACTTTCCAAGTAAAAGTAGACACACTTCCAGTGCCTAATCCAATGCTTAATAGTGCTACAATTAACTTTAATTATGTAGTTGGAAACACAACTTTCCAAGCAAGCGCAATTTCAAATAAAGTATCAACACAAATTAATTATGCAGAAGTTAAAGATGTAACTAAAACAGCACCAGCATTTGCAACATTAGGACAAGTTATCACTTATACAATTAAAATTCCTAATACAGGAAATGTGGCAGTGAATAACGTTCAAGTAGTAGATACAATTCCAAGTAATACAAGCTTTGTAGTTGGAAGTGCTAAGGTTAACGGAATAGCAACAACCGGTACACCATCAACAGGTATAGTTGTAGGTACAATTGCGGCAGGTCAAACAGCAACTGTAACATTTGATGTTAAAGTTAATGGAGTTGCAAATCCAAATCCTATGATAAATAATGCTAAAGTTAACTTCACTTATGTTGTGGATCCAAGCTTACCACCACAAAATGGATCAGTGATATCAACAAATGCAGCAACAACAGTTAACTTTGCAGATCTTATTGGGGCAAATGGAGAAAACTTTGTTAAAGCAGTAGATAAAAACTTTGCAAAAGTTGGAGATACGTTAACTTATACGTTAACACTTAAAAACACAGGAAATACAGCAGCAACTAGTGTAAATGTTAAGGATATAATACCGGCAGGAACAAATTATATTACAGGTAGTCTTTTAGTTAATGGTGTGCCAACAGCAGGAAATATCGGAACTGGAATTAATATTCCAAATATCGGTGCAGCTCAAACTTCAACTGTAGTATTCCAAGTTAATGTAAACACAATACCAGTACCAAATCCAATTCCAAATAAGGCAAGCGTGACTTACAAGTATACAGCAGATAGTAGTAATCCTAATACAGGAAGTGGTGCAGGGGATAGTAATAGCGTAACAACTCAAGTTAACTTTGCAGATGTTAAAGCAGTTAAGTTGGCAGATAAAGCTATAGCAGATATTGGAAGCATTATAACTTACACTGTTAATCTTACTAACAATGGAAATGTAGCAGCAACAAATGTTGTAATCAATGATATTTTACCATCAGGAGTTTCATTTGTTACAGGTTCAGTTATAGTAGATGGAGTAGGACAACCAGCTGCAACACCAGCGAATATAAACGTTGGAACTATAAATGTTGGTGCTACTAAGAGTATTATTTATAAAGCTAAAGTTGATGTAATTCCGAATCCAAATCCAATAGTTAATAATGCAAATGTAAATTATAAATATACTGTTAATCCTAGTATTGTTAACGGAGAATCAGCAACAACTATATCAACTGATGCGATAACTAAAGTTGAAAATGCTAATTTAATAGTTACTAAAAAATCAGAACAGGATTATTATTGTGTAGGCGATACAGTAGTTTATACAGTGTCTCTACAAAATACAGGTAATATAGCAGCAAACAATATATTTGTAAAAGATATTTTACCATCAGTTTTAGGCTTTGCTACAGGTTCAGTTACAATAAATGGAGTTGCGAGTCCAAGTGCAGACCCAAGTGTAGGATTTAATGTTGGAACTGTAAATCCAGGACAAACAATACTTGTAACTTATAATGCACAAGTATTATCAAATCCAGCGACTAATCCGGTAGTCAATACGGTAAACGTAAATTATGAATATGGTGTTCAGCTTATAAAAGCTACAAGAAAAGCAGAAGATACAATTTATGTTTATACACCTATTATAGATGTTGTTAAATCAAGTGATGTAGAATTTGTAACAATTGGAGACGTAGTAACATTTAATTTTGCAATAAGTAATAGTGGAAATATAGCAGTTAATAACTTTAATTTACAAGATATCTTGAGTTCAGATTTAGAGTTTGTCGTAGGATCAGTTTTAATAAACGGTGCAACTTCACCTCTTGATGACCCAACAGTTGGTATGAATATCGTATCAATAGGAGAAGGGGAAACTGTTCTTGTAGAGTTTAAAGCTAAAGTTAAAACAACAGCTAGTCTAAATCCTATAATTAACTATGCAGATTATGATTATACCTTTACAAAGAATCCAGGAAATCCTGATAGTTATTTAGGTGAAGGACAAACAAATCAAATCACATTAACAGTTAGTTATGCAGATTTAGTTTCAAATGGTAATTTTACTAAGGCTGTAAATAAACAATATGCTGATATAAATGAAGATATCACTTATACTCTTAAAGTTAAGAATACAGGTAATAAGCTTGCAACATCAGTAGTTATAACAGATCCAGTACCAGTCAATACAATTTATGTTCCAGGAAGTTTAAGTGGAAGCGTTCCAATTGCAGGATCACCAACAACAGGAATTATAATTACAGGTGGAGTAGCAGCGGGACAAACCGTAACTATAACTTATAAGATAAGAGCAACAAAAGTTCCACTAGTAAATCCAATTCCTAATACAGCTAGTATTAAGTATAACTTTACAAAAGATCCAGCTAACCCTAATGGAGAAGGTGGAAGTGGAAATACTAATACTGTAACAACTAAAATTAATACAGCTGATTTACTATCAACAGGTAACTTTGTTAAAACTGTAGATAAAGAGTATGCTGATTTAGGTGATGAATTAACATTTACTATTAATTTAGTTAATACAGGAAATGTTACTGCTAATAATGTTGTTATTGTTGATTCTATTCCAGCAGGAACAAGTTATATTCCAGATAGTTTAGTTTCAAATATACCAGTAACAGGAACATTAGACACAGGAATAACAGTAGTAGATGGAGTTGACCCAGGAGAGCTTGTAACAATAAGCTTTAGAGTTATAGTTGATAGTATACCTGCAAATAATATAGTTACAAACCAAGCAAGTATAAGCTACGCATACACTTCAAATCCATCAAAACCTAATGGAAATGTAGCTAAAGGAAATACAAATCAAACTTTAACACAAATCAAGCATGGAGAAATTTTACCTGAAAATGCTATTAAAACAACAAATAAAGTTACAACAGCTACAGGTGATGTTATAACTTATACAATTTCAGGAACAAATACAGGAAATGTTGATATTACTAACGTTATAGTTAAGGATGTATTACAGGCAGGAACAGAACTTGTTTTAGCAAGTGTGATTGTAAACGGAAATCCGAAACCACTAGAAGATCCAAATGTAGGAATTAATGTTGGAACAGTAGCTAAAGGAGCAAGCTTTACAGTAAGCTTTAAAGTTAAGGTAAATAACAATGTTGTAGATCCAATATTAAACAATGCAGATATCTCATATCAATATACAGTGGATCCAAAGTTTGATGATGTATCAAAAACAGTTAAAACTAATACAACTAAAATAAAAGTTTTAAAAGCTAAAATAACAATGCAAAAATCAGCAGATACTAATGAGAGTGTTGTAGGACAAATCGTTAGATATAGTGTAGTTGTTATAAATTCAGGAGATTTAACCGTTAATAACGTTTTAATAAAAGATGTTTTAGATTCTAATTTAGCATATGCAAATAATCTTACAATCAATGGAGTTAGTAGCACAGATGATATTACTACAACAGGTGTAAACTTAGGAACACTAGGGGTAGGTCAAAGCAAAATTATAGAATTTGATGTTAAAGTTATGTCAATTCCAACGAATAAAACTATAAGTAATAAAGCAACAGCTACGTTTACAAATACAGTTTCAGGAATAGTATTTAATAACAAGGCAACAAGTAACACATTTGATATAACAATTTATAATCCTAAATTAACTATGACAAAAGAATCTAACAAGAAATATCTAAAGATTGGAGATATATTTAACTATACTTTAACTATCAAGAATACGGGAGACCTAAATCTTATAGATCTTATATTAGTAGACCAACTTCCAGCGGGACTTTCATTAGTTAGCATAAAAGTTGATGGAGTAATGGTTGGTGGAAATCTTAGCGTTGGAATAAATATCGGAGATTTAGCGATTGGACAAACTAAGATAGTAGTACTAGAAGTTAAAGTAATAAGTGGAGGAATAGGGGTTTATCATAATAAGGCTAAAGCATCAGCAACAGCAATATTAAATGGTGAATCAGCAATGACTTTAATGGAAGATGAATTAGCATTAACAACTTTAGATGATGAAATAGCAATAACACAAGTGCAAGTAGATGTAACAGTAGATGCAGAAGCCGAAGATATGATTGGAGTACAAGTTTTTGATCCAGAACTTACTTTAGTGAAAAGCGTGAATAAACCGTATGCAGTTGTAGGTGAAATAGTTAATTATCAAATAGTTGTAAAAAATACAGGAGATACAGTTTTAGGTGTAGATACAGCTCATATTGAAGTATTTGATATTTTACACGAAAGTTTAAAATTTGTAGAAGGAACTGTAAAAATAGATGGAGTTTTAGATCCAACTGCTAATATAATAAACGGAGTGGATATAGTAAGTTTAGCACCAGGAGCTAGTAAAACAATAACATTTGATGTTAAAATTCTTTCAGACAAAGAAGATCCAATAACAAATCAATCAAAAGCATCATTTGGATATTTATTTGGTGACATTATCGAATATGGATATGCTTTAAGTAATTTAGTTTCAGTTGTACCAGAGCTTGCACAGTTAGATATTAAAAAAGTAGCAAATGCACAAGTAGTATCCCTAGGAGATATTATAGAATATACAATTACTATCGCTAACACAGGAAGTGTAGACGCATTTAATGTTGATTTCACAGATAAATTACCAGGATCAGTTCAAATCATAGATGGAACATTTAGTATTAATGGTAAAATAGTAAATTCTGTAGATTTAGCACAAAGCATAAATATTGGAACTATTAAAGTTGGAGAAGTAAAAACTTTAAAATATAGCGTAAGAGTTGTAAAACCAGCATGTAAAGGTAAGATAACAAACCTTGCTACGGTATCATTTAATTATCAAACAAAAGATGGTAGAGTGGGTAGAGTAATCGGTGATCCGACAACAGTAACAGTAGATATGACAATTAGTGAATTCAAACAAATTTCAATAGATAAAAAATTAAGATTACCTTGTAAATGTGCACCAATAAGTGAAGTTGTTTCAATAGAAGCTCAATTAATAACAGAAAAAACACACGTAATTAAAACAATGGAAGCAAAATCTTATGAAGGACAAAATTTAACAGGAACAAAATTAATTATTTATGGAATGTTAGAATTTGTTGTAGAATACACCGAATGTGGAGTTGAAGAAATTATGTATGCAGTAGAATTAGAAGTACCTGTATCAACATTTATAGTTCTTAACTCTGATTACGAAAACGCAGCAGACTTCGAAGTTAAAACAATAATTGAAGGCGTATATTCTACAGTTGTAGGACCAAATGAAATAATAATATCAACAGTAGTATTGCTAAACGCAAATTCACAATACTGTGGTTAAACTTTAAAAATAGAGGTTGTATCAAATTAGAAGAAATTCTAAAGAGATACAATCTCTTTTTTTAGATGTAAATTTTAGAGGGAATTCAAAAGGCATTTTTTATAAAAAATAGAATATAGTAAATTATATAATTATAACTTGGAGGGTTTATGAAAAATTTGCTTATAGTCTATAAATCTAAATATGGAACTACAGAAAAATATGCATATGAAATAAAAGAAAAAACTAATGCAGATATTTATAAATTAAAAGATATAAAAAATATTAATTTTGATAAATATGGTACAGTTATTTATGGAGGAAGAGCGTTTGCAGGAACAATAGATGGGCTATCAAAATTTATAAAAAAATTTGAAAATCAATTAAAAGACAAAAAAATCTTGATTTTTGTAGTAGGTGCGAATAGTACAAAAAGTTTAGAAAAAATAAAAACTTTAAAAGAAGCAAACACACCAAAGAATTTAAATACAGAAATATTTTATTTTAGGGGTGCACTTGATAGTAGAAATTTGACTTTTATAGAAAAGATGATGATGAGAATGATTAAATCAAAAATAATGAAAGTTCCAGAAAATAAAAGAGATGAAGATGAAAAAGTTATTATTGAAAGTTTTGAAAAAAAGGTAGATTTTTTTGATGAAAAGGCAATAGATTTTTTGATTAGAGAAATAAAATAGAGTATTGAAAATTCACTTTGAAAATAAATTTGAGGTGGATTTTTATTTTAGCTAATAATAACCTATATATAAATTAAATACTAAAAAGGTAGATATTTCTATATGATAAGTATAAAATTTATTTTATAGAGATAATTATTATGGGGGATTAAATGTTAGATATAATTGAAGTTTCAAAGTATAAAAATATTGATATAAAAACATTCCAGATAGTGTTAGATGAAAATCTTACAACTAGTTATAAAATATTATGGTTTAAAGGTATATTAGAGGAAATAGAATTAGGAAATAGAAAAATACTTTTTGAAGATATAGTAGTAAGAATGATTGTAAATGCATGGTTTCCAATAGTTAGGTACAAGCTTAGTTTTGGAGTTGCAGATCAATTGAAAAATATAATAAGTGATGTTACAGAAAGATTTAATCTACATGATGATATAAAAAAAGAAGTATTATTAAGTTTACTTAAAAAGCATAAATTTGAGATAGAAAAAGAAGTGAGTTTACTATGTAAATATGTTCCGTTTAGGCTTTTAAGTCCTTTTTATAAAAATCAGATAGAAGGAACTGATTATAATAAACAAAAACAAATTCAAGTATTGAATAATAAAGACATGCATGCACTTTATAAAGTTGATATAGAAAATAAAAATATTAAAATTATAGATGATGAGTGGTGTTCTTATTTGTATTCAAATCAAAAAATACTTAAAGAGTGGGCTAATTATAAATTAGTGAGATATGTGCAAAAACGAAATTTAAGTGTACCAGCAATTTCTTTAAAATTAGATTTTGTTATGAAAAGAGAATTAGCAAATCAAACAAAAGTATGGAAGATATTTTTAGCTGAAGAAAAATGTTATGATATTTATACTGGAAAGGAAATGAAAATTGAAGGAATGAGTTTGGATCATTATATACCGTGGAGTTTTATTTTGCATGATGAACTTTGGAATTTGATTCCTACACCTAAAAATGTAAATAGTTCAAAAAATGATAAATTACCTAACTTAGAAGAAACTTTAGATTTGTTTTGTGATGTTCAATTTGAATTTGTGAAATGGCTTAGAAAAGATAGAATGAAATATAAGAAGGTATTAGAATCATACTTGGAAATTAACATAAATATTTTTGAAGATGAACTTAAAAAAGTTGAGTTTGTAGAAAATCTTAAGGCTACTATAAGTCCATTACATCAAATTGCTAATAATCAAGGATTTCAAATTTGGAAAAACAATAATATAAATAGTTTAAAAGCTAAAGAAATAAATGAAGAGTGTATATTAATTAGTTAATATATATTATTGTAAAAACAAATGGTTATTAATAACTATTGTTATATAATATAAGTAATTATATTGTGAGGAGATTTGTTTTTATGAAAAAATTGTTTTATGCAGCTATAGCATATTTGTTATTTGGTCTTTGTGCAGGAGTTTTTTACAGAGAGTACAGTGTTTTCAATAAGTTTACAGGCTTTACTCAGTTAAAACTTGCTCATGTACATATATTAGTTTTAGGCTTTTTAATATTCTTTATACTAATATTATTTGAAAAGGCATTTGCTTTGACTAAGAGCAAGTGGTTTAATAAATTTTTTGTTGTATATAATATAGGGGCATTATGGACAATGCTTGGATTTTTTGTTATAGGAATAGGACAAGTAAAAGGAGTAGAAATGGGACCAGCTATAGATGGAATAATAGGGCTAGGGCATATAATTTTAACTGTAGGATTTGTTTTCTTATTCTTAGTTTTAAAAGAGAGAATACTTATAAATGAAAAAGAAGAAAGTTTAAATTAATATAAAAAGTTTCCTTGCATAATGCTTGGAAATTTTTTTTTTGTATTGTAATATTTAGACAGTTTAAAGAGTTAATTGCATTATAAGAATGTGATTAATATCACATTCTTATAATGCAATTAAAAAAAGAAGCGAATAGTCTGAAAATAAAGTGTTTTTTTCAATTTTATATTATAATATAAAAGATAAATGATTATATTATTTACCAAATATATTTATAGTTTTGTTAAAAATATAACATTTGTATGTGTAATTATTTTATGATGACAATTTAATTATAAGCAAGAATATTATTTATCTAAAAGAAAATTTATATGGTTTGAAATGAAAAAATCAATAATAACATTTAGTCGATAATGTTATAGGTTTTAATTATAATTATAATAGGAAAATCAAATGCTTATTTATTGTTAAATTTTCAATTAAAAGCGAAATGGAGTTTATTGAATGATAATTAAGGATATTATAGACAAGCTCTCTACGGAGCATAATGCGTCAAGAGAGGAACTTTTATATTTAGTTTCAAATATAAATGAAGAAGAGATGGCTTATCTAGTTGAGAAAGCTGATGAGATAAGAAAAAAATTCTATGGTAATAAGGTTTATATGAGAGGTCTTATTGAGTTTACAAACTATTGCAAGATGGATTGTAAATATTGTGGACTTAGAAGAAGTAATAAAAATGCAGATAGATATAGATTAACTTTTGATCAGATAATGGAATGTGCAGAGGTTGGAAATGAGCTTGGGTATAAAACAATTGTGTTACAAGGTGGAGAGGATCCATACTTTAATGATGATAGAATGGTAGAGATTGTTAGTGCTCTAAGAGAAAGATTTCCTAATAATGCTATAACTCTTTCAATTGGTGAGAGAAGTTATGAGTCTTATGAAAAGTTATATAAGGCTGGGGCTAATAGATTCCTTTTAAGACATGAATCAGCTACAAAGTCTTTATATGATGGATTACATCCGGGAACTTGTATGGAAAACAGAAGAGAGTGTTTATATAATCTTAAAAAGATTGGTTTCCAAGCAGGTGCAGGGTTTATGGTAGGACTTCCAAATCAAACTGATGAAGATTTAGTTAATGATTTAATGTTTGTAAAAGAATTTGAACCAGCTATGTGTGGTATAGGACCATTCATACCACAAAAAGATACGCCCCTTGGAAATGAGAAGGGCGGAACTGTAGAAAAAACCGTTTTAATGCTTGCACTTGTAAGACTTCTTTTACCAGAGGTTTTATTACCAGCTACAACAGCACTTGGAACAATTGACCCAAATGGTAGGGAAAAGGGTGTTAAAGCTGGTGGAAATGTTGTTATGCCTAATTTATCACCAAGTAATGTAAGAAAAAAATATGCTTTATATGATGGTAAGGTATCTACTGGTGATGAAGCTGCAGAGAGTAGAAGACTTATAGCAGAGAAAATGAAAAGTTACGGATATGAAGTTGAAGTAGCTAGAGGTGATAACTTTAAATGGCAGGATAAGTTTAAGCAAAAAGATGATGATGTTATAGATGAAGAAAAATAAAAATTTATTTTAAATAAGAAGGGAGAGAAAATATATGTTTATAGATCAAGAATTAATAAACTCAATATTAAAAGAAACTGAAAATCCAACAGTAGAACAGGCTAAAGAGGCTCTTGCAAGAGTTAAAGCAGGGGAAAGACTTTCTTATAAAGATGCAGCAATACTTCTTAAGATGGAAGATGAAGAAGTTGTAGCTGATATGTATAAACTTGCAGGAGAGTTAAAGCAAAGTATTTATGGAAAAAGAATAGTTATGTTTGCTCCTTTATATGTAAGTGATTATTGTGTGAATGACTGTGCATACTGTGGATATCAAAGATGTAACAAATTCAAAAGAAGAAAACTTACTCAAGAAGAAGTTAAGCAAGAGGTTAGAATTTTAGAAAAAATGGGACATAAAAGACTTGCACTAGAGCTTGGAGAAGATCCTGTTAATGCACCAATAGATTATGTTTTAGAGTGTCTTGATACAATTTATAACACTCAAAATGAAAATGGAGAAATTAGAAGAGTTAATGTTAATATAGCTGCAACAACAGAAGAGAATTATAAAAAGCTATTAGACAAAGGAATAGGAACATACATTTTATTCCAAGAAACTTATGATAAAGAAGTTTATGCTAAAATGCATCCGAAATCATTAAAGAGTGATTACGAGTATCATTTAACATCATTTGATAGAGCTATGAATGCTGGTATTGATGATGTAGGTGGTGGAGCTTTATTTGGACTTGCAGATTATAGATTTGAAGTTTTAGGACTTATGATGCATAATAAACATCTTGAGGATACTCATGGAGTTGGATTCCATACAATTTCAGTTCCAAGACTTAAAAAAGCTAAGGGTATGACAATGGAAAACTATCCAAATCTTTTAACAGATGAAATGTTTAAAAGAGTTGTAGCTGTTCTTAGAATAGCAGTTCCATACGTAGGGTTAATACTTTCAACTAGAGAAACAGCAGAAATGAGAAGAGAAGTTTTAAAATATGGAGTATCTCAAGTATCAGCTGGTTCAAGCACAGGTGTTGGTGGATATAAAGAGAGAGAAGAAAAAGGTCAAGATGATAAGCAATTTGAAACTTCAGATGAAAGAACACCTCTTGAAGTTATAAAAGAGCTTTTAGATGATGGGTATATTCCAAGTTACTGTACAGCTTGTTATAGAACAGGAAGAACAGGGGATAGATTTATGGAACTTGCAAAGAGTGGAGAGATTCAATATGTTTGTGAGCCTAATGCTATAACAACACTTGTTGAATATGCACTTGATTATGGTGATGAAGAGTTTAAAGAAAAAGCTATGAGAACAGCTTTAAAAGTAACTTCAGAAATTAAAAATGAAAAAACAAAGAAAATCGTTGAGAAAAATATTGAAAAATTAAAACAAGGAAAAAGAGATTTATTCTTATAATTTTTAAGGAGGGTATGATTTGAATAATGTTACAAAGGGAAATAGAAAGCATATTTCTATTTTTGGAAATGTAAATGCAGGAAAGTCATCACTTATGAACTGTTTAACAGGGCAGGAAGTTTCAATTGTTTCACAGGAAAAAGGAACTACAACAGACTCAGTTAAAAAAGCTATGGAAATATTAGACCTTGGAGCTATAATGCTTACAGATACAGCAGGGCTTAATGATAAAACAGTGCTTGGAGAGAAAAGAGTTTCAAAAGCATTAGAAGTTTTAAAAAGCACCGATCTTGGTATTTATGTTATGGATTCTAAAGATATGGATTTAGAGGCTTATAATGAATGGAAAAAAGAAGCTAAAAAATATAATGTAGATTTTATAACAGTTATAAGCAAAAGTGACTTGCTTAGTGAAGAAGAAAAACTAGGCATGAAAAATAATCTTAAGGATGCTATTTTTATTTCATCAGAGAATGGAAATGGAATGGATGAGCTAATTGATGAAATGAAAAAACTTCTAAAAGATGATGTTGATAAAAGTCTTATAGGGGATTTACTCCCTTATGGGTCAACTGTTGTACTTGTTGTTCCTATAGATTCTGAAGCACCAAAGGGAAGACTTATACTTCCTCAGGTTCAGCTTATAAGAGATTGTCTTGATAATGGAATTAAAAGTTATGTTGTAAGAGATACTGAGCTAGAAGAGGCTCTTACAGATTTAAAGAAGGTTGATTTAGTTGTAACAGATTCACAAGCCTTTAAAAAGGTTAGTCAGATTGTTCCAAGTAATATAAGACTTACAAGTTTTTCAATACTTTTTGCTAGACAAAAAGGAGATTTATCTAAATTTATTGAGGGAGCAAATGCAATTAGAAATCTTAAAGCGGGAAATAAGGTTTTAATAGCAGAAAGTTGTACTCATAATGTATCACATGAAGATATAGGACAAGTTAAAATTCCAAAAATGTTAGAAAAGTTCGTTGGTGGAAAATTAGATTTTAGTTTTTCAATGGGGAATGATTTTAAAAACAATTTAGAGGATTATGATCTTGTTATTCACTGTGGTGCATGCATGATAAATAGAAAAACTGTTATCAGTAGAATTAATTTGTGTAACCAAAAGACTGTGCCTATAACTAATTATGGAATAGTTATAGCATTCTTAACAGGAATTTTGGATAGGGCTACAGATAGCCTATAATTATTGTTCAGCTAATAGGGAGGCAGAAAAATGTTAAAAATGATTATTGATGGTAATGAAGTAGAATTTGAAGAGGGGAAAACGATTCTTGAAGTTGCAGAGAGTATAGGAGTAGAAATTCCAACATTATGTGCTTTAAGAGATGATGTTTGTAACCTTGGTAGATGTGGAATCTGTGTTGTTGAGGCAGAAGGAATGAAGATGTTACCAAGAGCTTGTATAATTAAAGCTAAAGATGGAATGGTTGTAAATACAAAAAGTGAAGCAGTTATTGAAAAAAGAAATCAAACACTTCAAAATATCTTAGATGACCATGATTTTAAATGTGGTCCATGTGCAAGAAGACAAAATTGTGAGTTATTAGATCTTGCTAAAAAACTTAAAGTATTTCCAAAGAAGAAATTTGAAGTTGAAGATAGACAAGCTTTAATAGATGATAGAAGTAAATCTCTTGTTATTGATAGAGCAAAATGTGTTAAATGTGGTAGATGTGTTAGTGCATGTAAAGTTAGAACTACAACAGAATCAATTAAGTTTGAAAAAAATGAAGCAGGTAAGCTTGTAATTTCACCAAAAGGCGGAGTGTGTTTTGATGATCAAGGATGTCTTTTATGTGGTCAATGTTTAATAGCTTGTCCTGTTAACTGTCTTCAAGAAAAATCTCATGTTGATAGAGTTAAAAATGCACTTGCAGATGAGAAAAAACATGTTATAGTTGCTATGGCACCAGCTGTTAGAGCTTCTATGGGAGAACTTTTTGGCCTTGGTTATGGTGTTGATGTAACAGGTAAATTATATGCGGCACTTAGAAAACTTGGTTTTGATAAAGTATTTGACATAAACTTTGGAGCTGATATGACTATTATGGAGGAAACAACAGAGTTCATTGGTAGAATTAAAAATAATGGACCATTCCCAATGTTAACATCATGTTGTCCAAGTTGGATTAGACTTGTTGAAAATCATCATCCTGAACTTATACTAAATGTGTCTAGTGTTAAATCACCACAACAAGAGTTTGGAGCAGCAAGTAAGAGTTATTATCCACAACTTGAGGGGTTAGATCCTAAGGATGTGTTTACTGTAACAATCATGCCTTGTATTTCTAAAAAATATGAAGCAGATAGACCAG
>JBOGAY010000234.1:0-3052 GCA_051655925.1 Sarcina sp.
AAAGAAAGTAAAAAGAGATACAGATATTAAAAGAGGTGAATTTTATGATAAGAGCATTTAAATTAATGTTTTGGTTTTTATTTATTCCTTTACTTAAAATGATAGAAATAGACCCTAAAGAGTTTTTAGAAAATCCTAAAAATAAAGATATAATCTATCCCGACGAAACTCTTTACTCAGCTTACGATAATTCATTTAACTCTTTTTTAATAACTAACACTAGAATAGTTAGTGTTTTTAAATTGAGAAATAGAATAAATATCTTTTCAGTTCCACTTTTTCAACTAGGAACTTTATGTACCTATAGTTTTAAATCTCTTAACTTAAAAATGATATGTATAACTTCCTCTCCTGGATACAACTTTTACTGGTTTTTTAAATATGATATAAATATGGAAAATCTTTCTAATGAAATATCAAAAGTTGTAGCAGATGTACAAATTAGTGGCGGGTCTAAATTACAAAAAATATTTTAACTTCTAAAAATTAAAAGGCATGTTTGTGATAAAAACTACAAACACGCCTTTTAATAAAACTTTGTTCCTTTATAAAAAATCTTAATTTTTTGAATTCTCTTTTATCATTTGATTTCTAGTATCATTGTTTTTTTGAAACTCATCCTGTAATTTAGCTAAATACTCTTTTTTAGCTTCACCTATAGAAATATTTTTAAGTTTTGAATAATTTTCAATCTCTTTAACTTCTCTTTCGTTTCTTATATTTAAATTCTTTTCATAATCATACTCCACTTCTCTCTCAGCAAAAACATTAGTTCCTAATAAAATTCCACCTATTAAAGTCATCAATGCAAATTTAGTTTTTCTCATTTTTTTATCTCCTTAATTATTTATTTTTTCTTATAAAGTAATTCTACACTATGTTTTTGTCCAGATTATGTCATAAAAAAAATTAAACAGCTTAAGACCTTTAAAACATAAGGTTCAAGCTGTTTAGATTTTACATTATTTAAATTTTCTACTTAATAAGATATAATTCAATTCTTTTATGTCTTCTATTTTTATTTACGATACGTAACTTCACCATTTATTAATGTCATAACTGGTTTAACTTTCCATAAATCATCTTTTGGTATATTTAATATATTTTCATTTAAAATCACTAAATCAGCATACTTACCTTTTTCAATAGTTCCTAATTTTTTTTCCATTTTCCATAGATATGCTGGATTTTTTGTGTATATTTCTAGGGATGAATATATATCCAAAGCCTCATTTGCATACCAACCATCTATTGGTAAATTCTGATGATCTTTTCTAGTAACTGCTGCATGAATTCCATATAATGGTTCTACATAATCATTTGGACTATCTGATCCACCAGTTATCAGAACACCATTATCTTTTAATGTTTTCCAAGCATAGGCACCTTTTATTCGTTCACTTCCTACTCTATTTTCAGCCATATTCATATCTGATGTTGCATGAATCGGCTGCATAATCGCAATTATATCTAATTCCTTATATCTTTTTATATCTTGTGGTGATAATATTTGAGAATGAACAATTCCATATCTAAGTTCAGTATTATCTTTATTTTTTTCTTTGAAAAGTTTTTCAAAAGAATCTAATACTTCTTTATTTGCTTTATCTCCTATAGCGTGAACATGAGGCTGATATCCCAATTCATACGCATTATTTACTAATTGATTCAATTTTTCTGTTGTCATCAATTTATTACCAAAGTTTCCTTTTTGGTCAGAATATTCCTCTAGCATATAGGCGCCTCTACTACCTAATGCACCATCATACTTTATTTTAAATCCAGTTATAGCCATTTTATCATTTATCATTGAATCTTTAGCTAAAACTTTTTTAGCTATATATTTTTCTGTAGTTTTAGGATCTAATATTACATTTACTCTTGTTTTGATTTTATTTTCTTTTAATAATTTTTGTACTAAAGGAATTGAAACATCGTCTCCTGCATCAAAAATTGTTGTTAATCCCATTTTTGAATATTCTTTATCAGCTGTTATATAAGCTTTTTCTAACTCTTCCTCTGATAATTCTGGAAGCTTATCTAAAACTAAATTCATAGCAGAATCAACAAGTATTCCACTTGGATTTCCATCTTTATCTCTTAAAATATTTCCGCCCTCTGGATCTTGTGTATTTTTAGTAATACTTGCTAATTCTAATGCTTTTGAATTAACCCAAATTGCATGATTATCACTTCTAAATAATACCACTGGATTATTTTTTGAAACACCATCTAAATCTTTAGCTAGTGGAAGCTGTGGATTTTCCCAAGTTGTTTCATTCCAGCCTCTTCCTCTTATCCAATCTTTATCTCCTACTAAAGTTGATTTAGCTTTTACTTCCTCTATAATCTCTTCTTTACTTTTTCCATTTCCTCTGATTTGATAAAAAGTAAGTCCATATCTTAAAAAATGTAAGTGTGTATCTACCATTCCTGGGATAATAGTTTTTCCATCTAAATTAACTTTTTTAGTTTTTTCTGATGATAATTTTAAAATCTCTTCATTTCTTCCAACTTGATATATTTTTCCATTCTTTATTGCTATAGCTTCTTGTATATCTTTAGGATTGTTCATAGTTATAATATTTGCATTTGTAAAAATTAAATCTATATCCTCACCAAATAAAGTTAATGAAAATGTTAAAAATAATAGACTTTTTAAAGTTTTTCTCATATTTCCCTCTCTATGCCTTAGTTTTAATTACAATAATATTTTATATACTTTATTTATTTCTATTAATCAAATTTTTTTCATCTATATATTATTCTAGTTCTTTCTAATGAACTTTAGCTTAACTTTTCTTGATATTTGAAAATAATTTTTAACTCCTAGGTTTACAGAAATGAATTACAGCTTTTTTTGAAGTATACAATAAAAAAAGTTGTAGATTTTTTATCTACAACTTTCTAATCATATACTATCTCTTTGAAATTTTATTTTTTACAACCTCATAAATGTAAAACAATATAGGAATTAAAATTAATGTCAATAGTGTTGAAAATATAAGTCCGAAAATAACTGCTATAGCCATTCCTTTATACATCTCACTAC
>JBOGAY010000235.1:0-4295 GCA_051655925.1 Sarcina sp.
TTTTATAGTATAATGAAATAGTTAATTTAGATAAGTATTTATTTTACATAGATAAAAGGAGAATTGTAAATGGCAAAAGTTATAGTAGTAGGTGCAGGACCAGCAGGTATTATGGCATCACTTAGTGCAGTAAAAAACAATCAGGTCACTTTAATAGAAAGAAATAGTAAGATAGGAGCAAAACTTAAGCTTACAGGTGGTGGAAGATGTAACATAACTAATAATAGAGATATTGAAGATTTCTTTCCGAAGGTTGTAACTAATAGTAAGTTTTTATATAGTGCATTTTATACATTTTCTAATTTAGATGTTATGAGTTATTTTGCAAGTAAGGGATTAAAGTATAAGGTTGAGTATGATCAAAAAGTATTTACACAGAGTGATAAGGCTGATGAGGTCATAGAAATATTTGAAAATGATTTAAAAGATCAAGGTGTTAAAATTCTCTATAATTCAAAGGTTGCAGATTTAATAGTTGAAAACTCAGCTATTAAAGGTGTTAAACTAGAAAATGGAACAATACTTAATGCGGATAAAGTAATTGTAACAACTGGTGGGAAAAGTTATCCTAATACAGGATCAGATGGAAATATGCATTTGTTGATTGAAAAATATGGTCATACAATAAAGCCATTACATGCAGCTTTAATTCCACTTGTAATTAAAGAAGAGTTTGTTAAAAGTTTACAAGGTGTTGCAATGAAAGAAGTAGTTGTAACAGCAAAAGTTAAGAAGAAAAAATTTATGCAAACAGGTGATATGATATTTACTCACTTTGGTGTTTCAGGACCAGCAATACTTAAAATATCATCATATTTAAATAAATCTATTTTAAAGGGTGAAGAGGTAGAAATTAGTTTAGATTTCTTACAAGATAAAACTAAGGAAGAAATTTCAGAAATTATAAAAAGTAATTTAAATAAAAATATTATAAATAATTTAAAAGGATTACTTCCTCAAAACTTTATAAAAGAAATATTAGCATTACTTGGATTATCAGAAGTTAAAGCTAGTGAACTAAAAAAAGTAGATGAACAAAAATTAATTTCATATTTTAAAGAAATGAAATTAACTGTAAGGGATATGATTACTATAGCAGGTGCTCAGGTTACAAGTGGAGGAGTTAATGTTAAGGAAATTAATGCTTCAACAATGGAATCAAAAATTATAAATGGATTATATTTTGCAGGAGAAGTTATGGATGTAGATGCTGAAACTGGTGGATATAATCTTCAAATAGCTTATTCAACAGGATATTTAGCTGGAAGTGATTATTAGTAACAAAGATATATAATAAAAAAGCCTATATTTAAGCAATAATTTTTTGCTTGAATATAGGCTTTTTAATTTATTTTTATAAGAGTAAGAGAGGCACAAATTCCTGTATTTATAAGGATTGAATTAGAAGTTGAAAGTTTTAGTTTTAAGATCATATTATCCTCAGATACATCTATAATTGTACTTGAAGATGTTATAGCATCACCTGAAGAAATTTGTACTTGAGTGAAAGGTATAGACTTTCCATCAAGTTCTAATTCAACAGTGCTAAAAGGTTCACTTCTACAGTTTATAAAATAGTCAATTTTATATAAACCTTTTATTAATATGAAGATACCATCATTACTTATATTTAAATTAGTTCTGTTAGTATTATTTTCAAAGTCAAATTTAATATAAGCAGTAGAGTTTACAAATAATAACTCACCGTTATTATTTATAAAATTTCCATAAGCTAAAAGATTAGTCGAAGTAGGGTGATTTAGCATCTGCTTACAGTTAATATTTTGATTTAATAAGTCATTATTAGTTATATTTTCGTAATTGATATGCTGTGAATAATTCAAATGTTTTTGTTCGTGAGAAGAGTATGAAAAATTTGAATTATTGTAAGTGTCAGTTAAAGGATTTTGTTCTGAATAATGATTAGAAAAGTTAGAGTGAGTTCTATTGTGAGAGTCACAGAAATTTGTATTGTCTAAAAATATTTCTAAAAAAGGTTTTTGATCAACAGTATTAGTAATGTAAATTAAACTTGATTGAGTAAGTCCAAGTAAAGTTAAACCAAAAATAGAAATTCTATTTTTCATCCAATATTCTAAAATTTTTGTAATATCAATTATTATACGACTTTTACAGTAGTCAGATTTTATTTTAGAAAAATTAGCCTCTTGAAAAAATCTAGGAGCTGTTTCCCATGTTACTTTATCGGAATTGAATTTATCAAAATTTCTTGCAATATTTAGCATAAAAGCTTCTATATTTAAATCAATTTTCGAGTTGTTAAGATAGATAACAAGATCAGCACGTCGTATTTTAAAATCGAAAATTCTTGGGTTTAAATTGAATTCAAGAAGTCCTCTAAATTCATCATTATCATATTGACCAACTGCTATGTAATTAAAACTATTAAAATTTGTAGAAATATTTTGTTTTGAAATAAATGAAGAAGCAGTGCAGGGAACTTTTAAATTTTTCATATGTAGTACCTCTTTACAGAATATATTTCAAATATAATATATGTTTAGAGAGTAGTAAAAAGACCTTATAAAATTAAATTTAATTTTATAAGGTCTTTTAAATTAAGGTGTTGGTGTTGGTGTTGGAGCTGTAGTATCTATTTCAACAGCATCCTCAAGTTTTAATTGAAGTAATAATTGGTTTCTTAAAACATTTTTTAGTGTTCCGTTAACAGATTTATTAACGTTAAGTACATCAGCAGAAGTAACACCAGCAGGTGCTGCTATAGCATTTCCATCTCCATCTACAAGAGTTCCTAGCATGTATTGTATTTTTTCACCCTCAGCATTTATGATGTGAGATAAACCGATTTCTTCCATTGCAATAGAAGCGATTAGTAAATTAACAGCATCATCTTTAGTTATTCCTACATTTGGATTCATATCGGGAATTTTTGGTAATGACATATTCTTACCTCCTAAATGGTTAGCATTTAATTTCTTTATATTAGATTATATTCAAAAAAATAAAATTGATGATTAAATTTTTGAAATAATAAAAAAAATTTAACAAAAAAAATGAAAGAAGTAAAATATGAATAATAATATTTCATAGCAACTAAAGAATAAATGTTTAAAAAAATATATATTAATATAAAAGGAGGTGGTTCTTATGTCAATGCCTAGTATACCAAATATGAATCCAATAATAGGAGTGGATATAGATGATAGTATCAATATGCTTATAAGCTCTATAGCATTAGAAGAAATGGGGCTTTCACATATTATTAATGCAGAAGCAGAGAAAATACAGTATATTTTAGGAACTCTTGATACAGTACATGATATGGGAGGATTTAAACAACATTCAGTAGAGGATATTTTAAGAGTTAATAGTTCGGTTGATAAAACACTTAGAGAAGTTTTAAAAAACCAAATGTTACTTCATATGAAATTTGAAGATACTATAGATTTATATTGTAAAACAAGAAAAAAGAGTTGTAATAATTCAGGGATTAGAGTTGATGTAGATTATGGAAGCTGATATTTAAGGATGTGAAAAAGTTTGAGCACAGGGTTAAAAGATATTTTAGAAAGAACTAGTGAATTAGAAAGTGTAAGTATAGAAGAAGCTTTAAAAATAACATGTAAGTCAATAGAATTACATCATAAAAGTAACTCTGGAATTTTGAAAGCACAAATGAAAAGATTAAATTTTATAATGAATCTAATAGAGAAAAACTATATTTTTACACAAAGACCAGATGAAATAATTAGAGAAATAAATTCTATAATAAAATCACTTATGGCATATGAGTGTCTTATTGATAATAAGCTTGATGCAATAGAAAGAATATATAGAGAGGTAATTTAAAGTGCATATAAGTATTATTGTTAATGGAAGTAATGATTTATATTCTGCTTTAAAAAATAGTGTTATGGAGTTAATTTCAAATTTGGATAAAATAAATGATGTAAGTGTTTGTATAATTTATAGTTTAATAAAAAGTAAAAATGACTTTTGGATAAGTTTAAATTCACAAGAGTTAGAGCAAGAGCTCGGATATATTGAATATAATGATGGCAAAATAAAAAAATACACATATGACTTTGACAATGAAAGCACTAGTTTAGATATTCAAAAAGCTTTAAAAGTAGCTTATAAAGAGAATAAAAAAAATTTTTTGATTATTTCAGGACATGGAGGACCTTTTCAATGTATGTTAGATATGTCTAAGGCTATAGATAAATCATATAATACATTTGAATTGTGTTTAGATATAAGAAAACGAGAATATGAATTAGTATTTTTAGATATGTGTGCAATGAATTATATAG
>JBOGAY010000236.1:0-2537 GCA_051655925.1 Sarcina sp.
CTTTAATAATCTTATACAACAAATAATTATATCAGGAATTTTTAGGATGATATTAAAGTGAAATTATAAAATATATAATAAAATCGATAAAAAATTATCATATGAGTCTTAATAAATATACAAATAAGCTACTTAAAAAATTACAGATGTTTTAAAACAAAATATTAATAAAAAATCTAATCTAATTAAGTTGAGTTATAAGGTGAATTTTTGATATAAGTTTTTCAATTATCTAATAGGTAGAAAATAAAATTTGGTGTTATAATTATGTTATATATAGGAGAGAATATCAAGAAAGGAGGGGTTAAGATGAAATGGAAAGAAATAAGAAATAACTATACAAATAAGTGGGTTTTAGTAGAGGCACTTAAAGCGACATCAGTAGAAGGAATGAGAGTGATAGATGATATGTCTGTAATAGGAGTTTATGAAAATGGAAATGATGCATTGAAAAACTATGCTATTAGACATAAGGCTGATAAAACAAAAGAAATGTATGTGTATAATACCTCAAAAGAAACTTTAGATATTGAAGAACGACTTTGGATTGGAGTAAGAAGTAATGGTTGATTTTGAATACAGGTATGGACTACCATTTTGTAGTATAGATATAGAGTATAAAGGGAATTACAAAAAGCTGGAAAATATTCTTATAGATACAGGTTCAGGTGGAACTATATTGAAAATGGACTTAGTTGAAGAGATAGGTGTAACGATTGAAGTGACAGATTCTATAGAGTGTATTCAAGGTGTTGGTGGAAGTGAATTTGTTTATAAGAAAAGTATTGATAAAATTAATCTAGGGAAATTAGAAGTAGAAAATCTTAAGGTGGAAATAGGTGTAATGGATTATGGCTTTGAGATAAATGGTATTTTAGGAATTGATTTTTTAAGAGCAGTTAGTGCTGTAATTGACTTACATAATCAGAGAATTAGAATATAAAAATTATTAGGAACAGGTTAAAAATAAAATTAAAAAGTTTAATAAAACTACACTTAATATTATTAAGTTGTAGTTTTTATTTTTTTTTGATTTTTATTACAAAAAATATCTAAATATGAATTGTTTAAATTTATGTTGAAAAATAATAAAAAGCTTGAGCAAGAAATAGTATTTTAAGTTATGAGAAAATGACCATCTGAAAAATTTCAGATGGTTGTTTTTTATTAGATAGGAGGTCTATTTTTCTTTTTATAAATTATAAAAGTTAATAAAAAATTGACCTCTAATACATTTAACTATTTTCGAATAAATGTAAAATTGTATATAGAATGTTAAAGGAGAAAAAAGTTTATGTTTAATATTTTAGTTGTTGAAGATAATGAAAAAATTAGAAATGAGTTATGTGTTTTATTAAAAAACAATGCTTATAATGCTTATGCAATAAAAGAGTTTAATAATATAGTAGAAGAAGTTAAGGAAAACAAGTACGATATAATTTTGCTTGATATAAATTTACCTTATGATGATGGTTTTAAAATTTGTACAGATATAAGACAGTTTTCAGACATACCGATAATTTTTGTGACAAGCAGAGATACTGATTTAGATGAACTTATGAGTATAACACTTGGCGGAGATGATTTTATAACAAAGCCTTATAATACGCAAGTTTTACTTGCAAGGATTAGTAGTATTTTAAAAAGGGTTTATAAAAAGCAAGAAAGTGAAAGCTTAGAGCATAATGGAGTTATGATAGATATCTTAACGAGTAGAGTGAGTTATCTTGATAAGAGTGAAGAGCTTACTAAAAATGAGATTAAAATCTTAATATATCTTTTGAACAATAAAGGTAAAATTGTTTCAAGATTTAATATTATGGACTACTTATGGGAAAGTTCTATGTTTATAAATGATAATACTTTAACTGTAAATATTAATAGAATAAGGCATAAACTTGATACTATTGGTGCAACTGATTTTATTAAGACTAAAAGAGGACAAGGGTACATCATATGATGAGTGATTTTAGTTTTAAAAATATTCTTTTAGAAAAAAAGTGGGATTTTTTAATTAGAAGTATAGGATTTAGTTTTTTAGGTTTATTTTTATATAGCAAAGGAATTAAGCCTTTTGAAATTATAATAATAGGTCTAAATTGGTTTTTTATTGAAACTATTATTTTTTCAATGGAGTATAAGAAAAGAAAAAAATACTTTAAATATCTTGCAGATACAATTGAAAGTCTTGATCAAAAATATCTTTTAAGTGAATGTATAGATGTGCCAAAAGAATCGAATGATAAGGCTTATTATAAGGTTTTAAAGAAAACTAGTAAAAGTATGATGGATGAACTTGCAAAGGTAAAGAGAGATAGAAGTGATTATAAGGACTATATAGAAAAATGGGTTCATGAAATAAAGACACCTATATCAGCTATGAAGTTAATTTTAGAAAATAATAAGAATGAAGTTTCAAGCAGTTTATTGTTAGAAGTTTCAAATGTTGAATATTATATTGAACAAGCATTATTTTATGCTAGAAGTGAGACTTTAGAAAAAGATTATTTAGTTAAGGAGATTGAACTTAAAGATTG
>JBOGAY010000237.1:0-20521 GCA_051655925.1 Sarcina sp.
CCTGCGGCATATAAATTTTTAAGACTTGTTTTACCATTTATATTTATTTTTATTCCACCCATGAAATAATGTTGTGCTGGTGCTACTGGAACTGCATCTTCTCCTAATATATATCCTTGCTCTTTGCATTTTTCATATATATTAGGGAATCTTTCTTTTACAAACTCCTCTCCTTTGTGATTAAAGCTTAAATAAACATTTTTCTCTCCTGTTTTTTCAAGTTCTTCAAAAATAGCCTCACTAACAACATCTCTTGGTAAAAGCTCATCTACAAATCTTTCTCCGTTCTTATTTAAAAGATAAGCTCCCTCACCTCTAAGTGCTTCAGACATTAAAAATCTTCTTTCTTCACCTTCACTGTATAATGCTGTTGGATGAATCTGTATGTAATTTAAATCCTTACACTTGACTCCATTGTTAAGAGCAACATTGATACCATCCCCTGTTATATGTCTGTAGTTAGTTGAGTTATGAAACATTCCACCAATCCCACCTGTTGCTAGGATTATGTTTTTTGCATGGTAATCTATCTCTTTTTCACCATCTAGAGCTTTAATTCCTTTGCACTGGTCTTCTTCTATAATTAAATCAGTCATAATAATATTTTCTTTAATTTCTATATTTGTTTTTTCAATGACTCTTTCTACAAGCTTGTCTATAATTTCTTTACCTGTTATATCCTTATGATGAATTATTCTAAATTCACTATGTGCACCTTCTCTTGTATACTTAAGTCCATTTTCATCTTTATCAAATTCCACTCCTAAATCAATTAAATCACCTATTACTTCTCTAGATGATCTAATCATAAGGCTTACTGCATTTTTATCATTTTCATACTTTCCAGCTTTTAAAGTATCTTCAAGAAAACTATCAAAGTCTTCATCATTTTTTTGTACTGATACTCCCCCCTGTGCTAAATATGAATTGCAATCTTTTAATTCTTTTTTAGTAATAATTAAAACTTTTAAATTTTCTTTTAAATTTAGTGCAGTAAAAAGTCCTGCAATACCTGTTCCTACTATTATTACATCATACGTCATTTAATCTCACCTTCACTTTTTATTATTCTACATTGCATGTTAAAAATCCTTTTTGGGAAAAGTGGTACATGCAAAGAAAGTTGCTCCTTGTGAGAACAACTTATATCTATATTTATTATTTAATTAAAGGCTAATTTATTAGTTAGTTTTATAATTTACTTTATATTGGATTATATCTTGATAGTATTTTTATAAAACTTTTGATAAAAATTCTTTTGTCCTTGCTTCTTTTGGATTATTAAAAATTTCTTCTGGACTTCCTTCTTCTAGTATTATGCCCTTATCCATAAATAAAATTCTATCTCCAACTTCTTTTGCAAATCCCATTTCATGAGTTACAACAACCATTGTCATCCCTTCATTTGCAAGGTCTTTCATAACATTTAAAACTTCTCCTACCATTTCTGGGTCAAGTGCTGAGGTTGGTTCATCAAAAAGCATTACATCTGGTTTCATTGCAAGTGCTCTAGCTATTGCTATTCTTTGCTTTTGCCCTCCTGATAGGGATGATGGGTATGCTTCTTTTTTGTCTTCAAGCCCTACTTTTTTTAGAAGTTCTACTGCTATTTCTTCTGCTTCTTCCTTTGATTTACCTGCTACTTTTACAGGTGCTACTGTAAGATTTTCTTTTACTGTCATATTTGGAAAGAGATTAAACTGCTGAAAAACCATGCCCATTTTCTCTCTTAATTTATTTATATTCGTTTTTTTAGAGGTTATGTCTATCCCCTCAAAAGTTATTGTTCCATCAGTTGGTGTTTCAAGTAAGTTTAAGCATCTTAGGAATGTGGATTTACCTGAGCCTGATGGTCCTATGACAACAACAACTTCACCTTTTTTTATGTGATTATCTACTCCTGTTAAAACTTTATTTTTCCCAAAATATTTATGAAGCTTGTCTACTACTAGCATCTCCCATTCTCCTTTCAAAATATGCTACTGTTTTGCTTAATGTAAATGTCATTATAAAGTAAATTGCTGCTGCAACTAAAAGTGATTCCATTGGTCTAAATGTGTTTCCTCTTACTGTATCTGCATTGTACATAAGCTCTGTTACTCCAATTACTGAGGCTATTGATGATTCTTTTATGATTACAATGAATTCATTAGCAAGAGCTGGAAGTATATTTTTTACAGCTTGTGGAATTACAACAAGGTACATAGCTTTCCATTCTGGCATGCCAAGACTTCTTGCTGCTTCCATCTGCCCCTTATCTACTGCAAGTATTCCTGCTCTTATGATTTCTGCTACATATGCACCACTGTTTAGGCATAGAGCTATAATTCCTGCTGTTAATGGGTTCATTCTTATATTAAACATTGATGGAAATGCAAGGTATACTATATATAATTGTACAAGTATTGGTGTTCCTCTAAATATCTCTATATAAGTTGTTGAAATAAATCTTAAAATTTTATATTTAGAAAGTTTTAAAAGACTTAAAAACATTCCTATTATTGTTCCTCCCACAACAGTTATTGCTGCTATGAAAAGTGTGTACATTGCCCCATTTATAAAAAAATCTTTGTATTTAAAAATTGCTGAAAAATCTAATTCCACTCTTCTCACCCCTTTTATCAAAAACTTAAATATAACTTTTTATAAAACAATTCCCCAAAAGTTCTATAAAAAGTTATATTGCTTATTTAAATTAGCCCCTTTGCTTTATTATTTAATTTAATGCTTATTATTTTAAGCTATTTCTTTATTTTAACTTTTTACTTAGCTTGTTCTTTTTCCATAAGTTTATTGGCATCAACTATAAAGCTTTCTATTTTACCTTCTTTTACAAGTCTATTGATTGTTTTATTGATTTGCTCTAAAAGTTCTGGTGAATTTTTTTGAACTGCTATGGCTGAACCTTTTTCTGTTTCATCAAGTTCAAACCCTGGATTTTCTATAACATATAAGCTTGGATTAGCACTTACATTAGCTTTTGCAACTGGAATTTCCATAACTGCACCATCCATTGTTCCACCTAGCATTTCAAGCATTAAATCTGGAACTTTTCCAAGACCTCTGAATTTAACTCCGTCCATTTGATTATTAGCAAGATCTTCTTGGATTGAACCTTTTTGTGCACCTACTACAAGCCCCTTAAAATCATCTTTAGTTTTAAGCTTGTCTTTATTCTCTTTTTTAATAACTATTCCATGTTCTGCTTTATAATAGATGTCTGAGAAATCTACTGCATTTTGTCTTTCTGGTGTTGGGTTCATCCCTGATACTATAAAATCTATTGTTCCTGATTGAAGTGCCGCTACAAGAGTATCGAACTTCATATCTTGAATTACAAGTTCTACTCCTAAATCTTTTGCAACTTCTTTTGCAATTTCTACATCAAAACCAACTATTTCATTTTTACCGTTAATTTCTGCTCTAAATTCATATGGTGGATAGTCTGCTGATGTTCCAAGAACTATTTTCCCTTTATCCTTAATATCATCTAGTGCTGTTTTTTCTGTTGCTCCTTGACCACATGCAAACATCCCCATACATAAACTTGTAGCCATTGTAAGTGCCATTAATTTTTTAACAATACCTTTTTTCATAAAAATAACCCCCATTTATTTTTAAAATTTAATTTTATTTCCAATATTTTACTTTTACTATATGCATAATTATATGACTTTTGTTAATATTTATGCAAGTATTTTTACAAAAAAATCGTTCGACAAATTTTATTATATATTTCAAACTCTATAAATTTCTTTGTTTATAGCCATTTATAAATGTTGAAACTTTTTAAAAACCTCCAATCCAAATTGTATATTTATTTGTTTTTTATGTATAAAAAAAGAACCCTTATATAAGGATTCTTTAAGCTTTTAGCTCCTTTCAATATCTATAAGCTGTAAATCTATTAAAGCAATCAAAATTAAACTCAATGCTTTATATTTTTTATTTTCGTTATAAAACTTTTCTTGAAAATTAAAAATTTCTATATTAGTATCATAAAAGTTATCTAGATCATACTCATTGATTCCAATTTCATCAAATACATAGTGTAATTGCTTAACAGCATGTATAAGTGTTTTTTCATTAATTTTTTGATAATTATATTTATTTTCATGCAAATATCTTTTTAATTCATATCCTTGTGAAAATAATTTTTCATTTCCATTTTCATCAAAATTAGAAAGAACAAAACTTTCAACCGCTGGATAACTTAATAAAAGTAACCCTTGCATTTCATAATCATCATTATCTCTAGAGTTTCTAAGCTTTTTAAGTAAATCTAAAATTAAATTGTAATCTGTATTAGAATCACAATCTCTATCAAAAATATAATATATCGCAGAATTAGTTATATCTAAAGCATATTCATTTATGAGAACTAAGAACAAATTATCTAAATATTCATTTCCTTTATTTATAAATCTTAAATTAGATTCTTCAGCATTTATTACAATAACCCGTGAAAAAGGATTTTCTTTGTTATTATATTGTTTATACTTTTTACCTCTTATTGATGTTTCGTACTGATAATCAAAAATATTAGTGAATATATTTCTTAAAATATTAGGCTCTGTTTTTTGACCCTCAACAATAAAAACAACCTGACCAATACTTTTATTCTTATTTAAACTTATATTAATCATTTTTTAAATTTGGAACTCCACCAAATACTCCACTTAGATACATTTTCTCTAAATTTTGTGCTTCTCTTGGCTTTTCCTCTGATGCTCTTTTTATTTTACTACCAGTATCGCTAAATTCACACACAAATATTTGATCAGGTCGAAGTATTGAATTAGATAATAAATTAGTTGAGTGAGATACTAAAAACAATTGTGATTTTTCTGTATTTCTCATAAAATATTTAACTAGAAGTTCTTCTAAACTATTATGAAAACCACTGCTAAATTCATCTATTATAAGCATTCCATTATTATTTGTTGCATGAAAAAATGCAGGTAATAAATTCAATAGTTTTTTATTTCCTAGTGACTCTAAAAGATATGGTATTGGTTCTCCAATTCCTTTTCTTTTAAAGAAAATATCTTTTTCATCAGCTCTATTGAATGAAATCATATTACCACTTGATGTATTATCATATTCTATACTTTGTTCAAAATTAGATTTAGCAAAGAAATTATTTATAGCCTCAACTCCATTTTCCTCTAAATAATTTAAAAGTAATAAATTTTTCCCTTTAGGAGAATATACACTTCCCTGGTATGCATCAATATATACTGAATTTAATAGGTATTCAAACCATTTTTTTAATTTTTCATGCCCTCTAAATTTTGTATTAAAATATATATCTCTTAAAAGTAGCGATTCTTTATCTAAGTCTACAAACTTTGTATTATCAGTAATTTTCGACTCTGCTGTTTCACCTAGTCTATTCACAATGATATCTCCATCTAAAATTAACTTTTCAACTAAAAATCTAGTATTAAAATCATATTCTATTCTATAGTTAATATTCGAATTTTCTATTTCAAATTCATAATCTAATAACATATTTGTATTATCAGAAAACAAGCAAAAATCTGATACTATATTTATTTGTTCTTCTCCAAAAAGAAGGTGTAACAATTTTTCTATTGATTTGATAACACTTGTTTTTCCTGATGCATTCGCACCTACAAATATCCCACCCTTTAATGTATCTTGATATATATTAGTTTCAAACAATATTTTGTAATTTGTTTTCGAAAAATCTATTTCTGTAAATTCTTTAAATGATCTAAAATTAGCTAACCTTATTTTTTTTAACATAAAATCGCCTCCATATTTATATTATACATCTCTATGTAAATTTTAAACACTTTTTATTTTACAAAAGGTAATTTTTTTGCATTTTTATATATAAAAAAAAGAACCCTTATATAAGAATTCTTTATCTTTGCTATTCTCTATAAATCAAAAGAGCCTTTCCTAGAAAATGCTCTTTTAGTTTTAGTTATTATTTAGCTGCTTTTGCTGCTTCTAATATTTTATCGTAACTTGGTTCGTTAGTTACTTCTTCTAAGTACTCTGCAAACACTACTTTATTGTTTGAGTCTACTACGAATGAAGTTCTTGCTAAAAGTCCAACTTCGTTTATTAATGTTCCTGTAACTTTAGCAAACTCTCCAAGTTTGTAGTCTGAAACAATTTCAAGGTCATCATGTTCTGTGTCTAAGCACCATCTTGATTGAGCGAATGGTAAGTCTTTTGAAATTACTATAAGTTTAATTCCTTCAAGGTTTTCAACTTCTTTAGCTACTCTTTTTACTTCCATGTCACAAACTGGTGTATCTACTGATGGTACTGCAAGAATTATTCTTACACCTTCTGTTTTAGCAAATTCATAGTTTTGTAAGTCTTTATCACTTGCTGTAAAGTTTGGGAATACTTGCCCTACTTTAACTTCTTCTCCTGCAACTGTCATTGGGTTTCCACCTAATGTTACTTTTCTCATTTATAAACACTTCCTTTTTAATCTTTTGTTGTTTCTTAATTATATAATCCAATTTAATGTGGTTTGTTTTTCATCTTTATCTACTAGCTAGTAACTCTAATATTTCTTTTTTTCAAAAGAAAGTAAAGATTCATTCACTCCTAGATACATATTGTACTCCTTAGTAACTAAATCATAGATTTAGACTAAAGGGCAACTTCGACTAAGCATTCAACTAAAGTTGAATTTAGTCTTTGTTTATTATCTTGAATTATACTCTTTAGTATTCCAATTTCAAGCTTGTACAATTCTCATTTTGATAAAAAGAAGTTATTTATTTGCACTTTTTATTTGTAAATATACACTTTCATTTTTAAAGTCTTTTTTTAAATTGGTTGTTTACAATCAATTTTATAATTAATTCAGAGTATTTTAGTAATATTTAAGAATAAAATTAAGGGGCTTATAATTATTTTCTTATTAAGCCCTTCTTTTATAAGTTTATACTTTTTAGATGTCTAACTTTTGAATTAAGTTCAATCCAATTTCTTGTGCCTTATTCTTCGCTTCTTGCATTTTATCATCCCACATAAATTTAGGATTGTGACAGTCTGAAGATACTATTGTTCTAAGATTCTCTTCTTTTGCTCTTTTCCAAAATTCCATGTGTGGATAGGTATATCTTTTACCATCTGGGTACTTTCTTAATCCCCTTCTTATACCATTTGCATTAAACTCAATTACTATATCCTTTTCTTTTATAGCATTTATAAGTATCTCAATAGCTTGTCTACAATTATCATCAAATGCAAAATCATTTATAAAAATTACATCTGGATGTGCAAGCATTTTAAAATAATCTGTTTTAAGTGCATCAGCTACTGTTTTAGCATAAATTATATAATCCTCTGTTGATTCAAGTTTAAATGTGTTGTAATACTTTCCATCAACTTCAAAATGATGTTGTCCTAATATTAAATAATCTATTTTATCTTCTTTAAAAAGCTTATCATAATAATCATGCCATTTTTCATCATACTCTGATTCAAATCCAACTAATATTTCTATATCATTTTTGTACTGCTCTTTTAACCTAAAGCAGTTATTTAAATAATCATCTTTCTCTGAGTAATTCATCCTATTTTTAGTACAATGATCATTTGGATATGGAATATGATCACTTAGTCCTAAAATTGAAAGATTATTATCTATTGCTGCTTTAACATAGTCTTCTTCTGTTCCCGTTGCATGTTTACATCTTTGGGTATGTGTATGATAATTTACTCTCATAATTTAGCCTTCCCCTTTTATTTTTCTTTTGATTTCTGTTACTGTTATCTCTATTTTACCACGAAGTTTATTTCACTTCATTTTTCTTCTTTTTTAAACAACTTTTTCTAACTTTCAATCTTTTACTAGCATCTAATCTTTTTCATATTTCTCTTATTTTGAATCTTTTACTAAAATTATAATATCCACTTTTGAACTTCTATGATTGCAATCACGTGAACTACCTCGCAACTAAAGATTGCGAAGCTTCCTAGTCAAGATAACTACTGTTATCAGTATCACTAGGCTCAAAAGGTCGCACCGACCTCAATAGAATATCAATAGTTTATGCTATCAATTTTTCTAAGTTCTTACTAGCATTTACATCTCTATCGTGTTCTGCATTGCAGTTCGGACATATCCAGTTTCTAAGACCTAGATTTTTTACTTCTTTGTTTTTGTAACCACAACAAGAACATAATTGAGAACTTGCATAATTGCTAGGTGCAACAACAATATTTCTTCCATACCATTCTGCCTTATATTCTAATAATACTCTGAACTCATACCAACTTGCTTCTGATATTGCTCTTGCTAATTTATGGTTTTTCATCATATTACTTACTCTCAAATCTTCTATTGCTATTGATTGGTTTTCTCGTATTAGCTTTATAGATAATTTATGTAAGAAATCTCTTCTTTGGTCTGCTATTTTTTGATGTAACTTAGCAACTTTTAATCTTGCTTTACTTCTATTCGCACTCCCTTTTTGTTTTCTTGATAAGTCTTTTTGAAGTTTAGCAAGTCTTTTAGCACTTTTTCTAAGATGTTTAGGATTGTGTTCTATATACCCATCTGAACATATTGCAAACTCTTTAAGACCAAGATCAACACCTATTTTCTTATTAACTTTAGGTAACTGAAAATTCTCCGTATCAACAAGTATAGAAACAAAATATTGCCCCATAGGATTATAGTGATAGGTAAGAATTTGATGTTATCTCCAACTTTTCCCCCACCTCACACCGTACGTGAGAGTTTCCAACTCATACGGCGTTCCAACATTTTGTATTTTACTTAATTAAATAACTGAATTTCCTACTAACTTTCGTAGAGTATTAAGACGTTTTAAACCTTTTTCATCTAATTTCAATACCTCTAGGTATTTACTTATTGTGTCTTGCTCTGTGGCGTGTACCAACTTATGAGCCTCGTAACATAACCATACTAGATTTTTATATTCATCAGTTCCACCTAGTGATTTAGGTTTCTTGTGATGACATTCCATATTTCCTATTTCTAATTCGGTTTGCGTTAAGTAACAAATTCCTTGTTGTCCTGCGATAAGAGATATACTATTATCAAACAGTTCAGATGACATATATTCATTTCCTTTTGCTAAATATCTCATTATAAGTAATGCACCATTTCGCAAATTATTATGAATTATCTCTCTTCCTGTCTTAGTGTAATTGCATATTTCTTGGGCAAAACACATAGGTGGTTTATTCTTACAACCGTAGATAGGGAATATTGTTACATTTTGTACAGTCCTTGTTTTTCCATTGTAATTACCGTACAACCGTTTATAGGTTTCCGAGTATTTTGGTTTGTCCGTAATACTATTCCTAAGTCTTATATCAAGGCTTTTTGTAACTAAGAAATTAATATATCCAAAATCTAAACTGATATTAGTAGCACTATTATAATAATTATGGCTACCTAGTATCATTGAATTCAATCTTGATACTTCTTTTGAATTATTATTTTTTTGAATTTTCTTTATCTGTTCTTTCAATTTATTAATAGTTGATTGAACTGCTTTATCACACATTTTACTTTTACAAACATATTTTTTCTTCTTAGGCTGAACCATTAATTTAAATCCTAAGAATTCTGTATAATTCCTTCTTAAATTAGTTACTTTGGATTTTTCCTGACTAATATCTAAATCCAATCTCTCTTTTAACCAATTTTTAGTAGCTACATACATTTTTTGTGCTGTTTTACTATTTCTACAAAATATCTTAAAATCATCTGCATATCTTACTAACCATATTTCTTTAAGATTTGTGTTTTTAAGTGCTTTGTTTTTGTTACTATTTACGTGTTTTTTATCTCCATTATATTTGTGTTTAGTCTTCATAGTTTCCCATTGAGAACTAATCCACCAATCTAATTCATTTAAAACAACATTTGCTAGTAGAGGGCTAATAATACCCCCTTGTGGTGTTCCTTTCGTTGGTATCCCTATTCCCTGTATTTCTGATTTTAGTATTTTACCTATTATGCTTAATAAGTTCTTATCCTGTATGCCTAATGACCATAACTGTTTCTTTAATTTGTTATGGTTAACATTATCAAAGAACCCTTTTACATCAACATCTACAACGTAGTGTAATCTATTTTTATTCATTAGATACATACTTCTCGCAATAGCGTGGTCTGTTGACCTATTAGGTCTAAAACCATAACTATGCTTATGAAATTTAGCTTCACATATAGGTTCTATTACTTGTTTTATACATTGTTGTATAATTCTATCTTCAATACATGGTATACCTAGTGGTCTAGTTTTACCGTTTGGTTTCGGAATTTCAACTCTTTTTACACTTTTAGGAAGATAATTATTTAAACTATTTTGTATTCTTCTAACAAATAATTTACTATTTATGTCTTTATATATAGATATATCAAGTTTATCAGTTCCACAAGTTGTTGAACCTTTATTTTTCTTTATATTTCTATAAGCTAGTAGAATATTGTTTTCAGAAGTTATATATTGCATTAAGTCAGTTAAAGCATTGCCTTTAAGACTTTCTTCATACAGACTATCAAATATGTGTTGCATTGTGTAATATTCATTGTTTCTTAGCATTTGTCTTTTCTCTAATTCTAAGCGTTCCTCCAAGTCTATTACTTCCTCCTTCGTTTAACCGATATTGGTTTCATATCTCTTAGTCTTACTCGAACCTTGAAATCATTCAGTTTTTAATTTTCAAATAACAAATTGCCTAGTGGCTATTGCTAAAATACTATTACAGTATTTATTGTTGCTTCATGCCACCACTCTCACTTAGATTAAGATAAGTTATACTTACGTTTTCCTTATCACTACTTCGTAGGGAGTAAACCCTCCATATTCTAAGCTTTCCTTGTTCCATTATTACTATCTTTACATATATCCGTAGGTCGTTAGTATAAGCCTGTAAGCTTAATAATGCCTGTAACATTATATGGTTTTTCATATCTAAAATTTTTACTCAACCACACTTACTCCAAAACTTAGTTGGTATATTCATTTCTAAATATTCTATATATAGACCTGTACGTTCCTAACTTTGTCAGATACTTAGTATCATCCTAACCATAGACATTTTATAGACCTCCGACCTATCGTACACTCGACCACCTCTGGTTCGCATTTCGTCTAGGAATTATATTTCTTCCACTTACGGTGTATTCTTAGCCGACTTTACCGAGCTTATAACCTTAAATTGTTTACTCAACTTAACGCTATTCGGAGTATCAAGGAGGGCGTTTCAAGACGTTACTCTTTCATTCCACCTTTCGTAATAACAGTTCTAATTTCTGAACTTAATCAGCTAATTAGGCTAGTTTTAATCTTTATAGACATTGTCTAGCAACAAGTCGCACTTTAGATATAGTTGCACTCTTAATTTCACCTTTGAATAATCTATGTTGTTTTATTTTTATCATGGACTTTAATTTAGGTAGTTTTATATATCCATTTTCAATATATATAGTTCCTTTTTGATTATTAGTCTTATAGCTAATTCTGTTAGTTTTCTTTTTGAATTTCGGATAGCCGACTGATTTATCCCTAAAGAAATTTTTATAAGCACTATCTAAATTTAATTGAGCATTTGCAAGTGCTAAACTGTCAACTTCTTTTAAGAACTCGAAATCTTTTTTGAATTTTGCAGGTGTCAAGTGCAACTTGGATATTTCTTTTGATGACATTGTATCTTTGTTTACTTCGTACACTTCAATTCTATTAGCCAACATTTGGTTATATATAAATCTGCTACAACCACAAGTTTTTGCTATATATATTTGTTGCTCTACATTTGGATATATTCTATATTTATAAGCTTTTAGCATATTTTTTACTCCTTTCTATCCTTGATTTTGAATATATTTTTTCAAAGTTTCAGAACTAACTTCACCTATTGTTGAAACAAAATAGCCATCAGTAAAGAAAGTTTTCTCTTTCCAAAAGTGCTTTCTTAATGAACTTTCAAATCTCTTCCATAATCTAATTGTAGTCTGTTGTTTTAGAACTCTAACAATCATTAATGGTGATATTTTAGGATCACTTTCTACCAATAAGTGAATATGGTCTTTATCAACTTCTATTTCTAATATTCTAAAATTATATCTTTGTGATATTTCCAACATATTTACTTTCACAAATTCTCCATACTGTATCATTAATTTTTTTCGATATTTACAAACAAATATTATATGATACCTTAGTAAGAATTTACTATGATTTTTACTTTCATACATTGTTCTCACCTCACACTTATTATAATATAAGGTGATGTCACTTGGAATAACTTTATTAATAATTTATAATAATATTAGAAAAAATAATTTGGAGTGATTTTATGCTAAAAAACAGAACAAGAATAGGAAGCGCTATTGATACAGAACTTTATAACAAACTAAAAGAATTGTCAGAAAAAACTAGAATACCAATATCTAAACTATTAGATGAAGCACTAGAAGATTTAATCAAAAAACATAATAGTTAATTGTCTGTGACAAATTCATACCCTAAGCTAAAGACTTAGGGTATTTTTTTTAACCTTCTTTAAATTATAGATACCTACAATACTATTTATAAAACTTGATTAGCTACTCCACCAATTGGAATTATTATATCTACCTTTGTGAATTCATCTTGTTTAGAGCTTATTGAAAGTCCCATTCCAAGTCCATCACAAAGCTTTTTACAAATATATAGCCCCATTCCTGTTGATTTTGTGAATCTTCTTCCATTTTCACCTGTAAATCCTTTTTCAAAAACTCTATTTATATCTTTTTCTGAAATTCCTGCACCATTATCATAAATTGATAGTTTAACTGCATTTTCTAACTTTTCTGATGATATTTGTATTTTAGCCTCTTTACTTTTTGAGTACTTTATAGAATTTTGAATTATTTGATTTAATATAAATTCAAACCATTTTTCATCTATATAAACTTCTTCTTCAAGTCCCTTTAGTTCTAGTGATATTTTTTTACCTATAAAATCTTTTGCTCTTCCTCTAACCACTTTACTTACGAGTAGTTTAAGATTAATTTTTTTTATAATGTAATCTTTTCCCACATTATTACTTCTTGAATAATAAAGCACCTGTTCTATAAATCCATCTACTTTTTCAATTTCATTTTCAATTTTTTTAGTTATATCATTCTTATTATTTTCTATTACTAAGTTTGCTGATGCTAGTGGTGTTTTAATCTCATGTACCCATGCTTCTATGTAGTCTCTATAATCTTCTGATTGTAATTTATAATCTCTAACATTCTCATTCATTGATTTAGTAATTTCTCTTAAAACATTATAAATTAATTTTCCTTCTAAAAATGCTGGTTCTTTTATAACTTCTAGCACTAAATATTTTTTATCTAAACTTTTTGTCACTTTAACTAGATCTTTATAATACCTTTGAACTTTTATATATTCATAAACCATGTATATAAAAAGTGGTAAAAACCAAATTATAAATATTAACCCTATTATTAATGTTCCAAAGTTTGCTACATAAACAGTACTTCCTATAATTAAAAATGTTACTATATTTATAACTAAAAATCCTATTTTATCTGCTAAATAATCTTTAAAGCTCACTACTCCACCTCATCTCTTTAATATGTATTACTTAGTTATAGTCTAACATAAAGACTTTTAATTTTCAGAGCATTTTATTATTTCTACTCTATTTGTTATTGTAAAAAAGCATTATTAAAAGGCTATCTCTTTAATTATTGAGATAACCCTTCTTCTTAATTTTTTACATAGCTTTTTTCATATCATATTTACTTATACAGTTATATATTTTAACAATATCTTTATCGCTGATTACTTTATGTTGCTTACTTTCTAAATAACTTATAAGGCTATCAACTTTAACTATTGTCTGTTTTGCATTTTCTCTACCTTCAATTATAGTATTTTCATTTGCTATTACTATAACTCCTTTAACTAATCCTTTTATTAAAAAGCCTTGATCAATCAAAAACTCTTCTAAAACTTTTTGGTGTCTATATAGCTGAAATTCTGGATTTTGCATACCTTTTTCTAATCCTGTGATGTTATCTTCTCTAATCCAGTCACCACTTTCTTGAATTTTTATTCTGCATCCATTTTCGCCACCAATGTTTTTAACTTCTAAGTGATATATTCCACTATTTGAAATAACTATATTATCAAACTGTTGAATCTCACCCTTACCTTTTAGCTTCACATTATTTATTACACCTACATTATTAAGCCATTTCAAAGTATAGTTAACCTTTGCCTCACCTGATCTGCCTGAATTTAAAGTTCCTGTTTGTTTTGAGTTCTTATTTAAACTTCTTGATGTATTCTTAGCATTATGTTGTCTTTGAGTTAATGTTCCTGTGCCATTGATTGTTCGAGTAGTGGAACTATTTAAAGCTCCTGTTCCTCTATTTTGATTATTGCCTTTATTTAAATGACCTGTTCCCTTTTTACTATTTGTATTTTTCAAAGTATTTGTTGGTTTTTCTGATGCTATATTATTTACACCACTTGTTAATTCCCCTGATTTCCCTCTAATCGGGGCATTTAAAACTTCTGAATTTGCTTTTATAATTTTATTTAGGTATTTAGTATCTTTTAATCCTTTTCTAATAAGCATATATTTAAGTTCTGTCTTTTTCTCATTTTCAATATCTACTTCAAGCATTGTTATATGTAGAACTTTTCTAAGCTTAGTCCATGTATCTGGATTATTTCTTGATCTTCCTACACTATATTTACAGCTTGTCATAAATTTTAACAAATTCTCTTTTGTTGGATTTTTAATAAATTTATTTGCTAAAAATAAATATGACTCATTAAAAATAATAAATCCAACTAGTCCTATAATTATAATCCATAAGATTAACATAATAAAAAAAACATCCTCCTTTTTAATATTATTTCCCTATATCAAACTATGTTCTTTCTAGTTCTTTTATGTCTTAAATTTTCTATCTTAACTTTGAATTATAAAGTTGTTATGTTATCTTACATGTTTTTTTATATAACTACTAAGCATACTATCGTTATTAACTATATATTCACTATGTTTTTCAAAGGAAAAGGTTATTAATTGATGTAATTTCAATTAATAACCTTTTCACTCTTATCCTAAATACTCTAAAATTTCAGTAGCATTTTTATCTGTTTTAACTTTATCATACACTTTTTCTATCATTCCATTTTCATCTATGATATATGTAGTTCTAACAACTCCCATATACTCTCTTCTAGCCATTTTTTTAAGCTTCCAAACATCATATCCCTCAATAGCTTCAAGTTCTGGATCTGCTAATAAAATAAATGGTAAATCATTCTTCTGTGCAAATCTTTGATGTGATTTAACACTATCCTTACTTACCCCAATTACTACTACATCTTTACCTTTAAAATCTTCAAAACTATCTCTTGTGCACCCCGGGGTACTATCTTTTGGATAAAAATATAAAACTACTTTCTTTCCTTTGAATTGATCTAAACTAACCACATTTCCATCTTTATCTTCTAAATTAAAATTAGGTGCTTTTACTCCCACCTCTAACATATTTTTTCACTCTCCATTTTATTTCTTATTCAGACATTATATATCCAAGTCCTCTTCTTGTTTCAATAGCACCACTAATTCCAACTTGTTCTAACTTCTTTCTAAGTCTTGTTATGTTAACAGATAGAGTATTATCATCAACAAAGAAATCTGTTGACCATAAGTAGTTCATTAAATCTTCTCTTGAAACTATTTTATTCTTATTTTTTATTAAATAAGCAAGTATCTTCATTTCATTTTTGCTTATTTCAATTTTTTGTCCACCAGCTTTATTTAAAATATCTCCACTCTCTAAATTAAGTTCAAGTGTAGAAAATAAAAGCTTTGAACTGTCTTCTGAATTTGTTTTTGTTCTTTTTAAAACTGCTTCTATTCTAGCAAGTAAAATTTGTGTATTGTATGGCTTTGTTACAAAATCATCTGCACCAAGATTCATACTCATAAGTTCATCAATCTCACTATTTCTACTTGTAACAACTATAACTGGTATACTACTTGATTTTCTAAGTTCTCTGCAAATATAATATCCATCAAATACTGGTAGATTTATATCAAGTAAAACTAAGTCTCCATTAGCACTTTTAATATTTTCTATAACATTCTCAAAATTATCTATTGCCACAACTTCATAAGCATTTCTTTCTAAGAATGTTTTAAGTTCTTCTCTTATAACATCTGAATCTTCTACTATAATTATCTTATTCATCTTCTCTCCCATTTGTTGAACAGAACTAGTCAAAACTAGTTTTGTCCTCTAAGTTCTCTAACTTTTTTTATATCCAAACCTAGTTTTGTAGCAATTGTTTCATCATCTAAAATATCTAATAAATTTTTTGCTGCTTCAAGTTTTCCTTGTTCAATTCCCAACTCTTTTCCTTGTTCAATTCCTAGCTCTTTTCCTTGTTCAATTCCTTGCTCAATTCCTTGTTCTAGACCTTTTATCAATCCTTCTTTTATTCCAATTTCTAACGCTTTTTTTTCAACTGCTTCTTTCATTTCTTGAACCATAAATGCATTATTTGCTACCATTTTCTCTATATCCTCCTTTTTCGCTTCTAATAAATCAATTGCTTGTTCATTCACTGAACTTTCTGTAGTATTCTTAATCCAATGTTTTATTTGCTTTAATTGCTCTTTAGTTAATTTATCAAAGAATATCGCAATAGTTGCTACTCTTTCTAAAAATTCTTGTAAATCTATTTTTTGATCTAATAAAAATATTGCTGATGTTGCATTCTTTTTATCTATTAATTCTTCTTTTGTAAAACCATTGTTTACATCAAATATATCATATTTAAAGTTTAGTATTCCATCATTAAATTTCTCTGCTCCGTAAAATATTTCTTTAAATTCACTTGGCACATCCCATTTATACTGCCCGTTATACAAAACTATTGGAACTACTGCTGGTATTTTTACATTTCTATCATACTTATCTTTCTTCTCATTTTTAACGTACTCTCTTAATATTTCACACATATAAAATAAAAGTCTAAGGGGCATTGTATAATCAATTTTTGATTGAAACTCTAAGAGTATATAAAAAATTGCTTCACTATCTCCTATCTTAGCCTTATAAACTATGTCACTCTCTGATTCTTCATAGTCTGATGATATATATGACTTATTGACTAGTTCTAAATCCTTTATTTTTAAGTCTTTCATGAATTCCTTATCTACAAAATTCTTAAATAAATCTAAGGCTATTTCTTTCTTTGAATATAAATCTTTATATGATTTATCATGTATGTGATACATATTTTTCTTAAAATTATTCTCCATTACTTTCTTACCTACTTTTAGTGTATTTTGTCTTTAGTATTCTTGCCTCTTCTTAATTTAATTATAACAAAATTTTTTTGTACAAAAAATAAGAGCTATGCATTAATACATAGCTCTAATAGGCTTATTGGTCTAATGGTTACAACTAGGCTATACTCTTATAAATCGCATCCATTTTTATAAATTAAATTTACGGCTTTTTTAAGTTCACTTACTGTTGGCATTCCTGACTGTGCACCAAACTTCGTAACTGATATTGTTGCTGCAAGGCTTGAAAATTTTATAGCCTCTGAAATTTCGATTTTCTCTGCTATACAACAAGCAAATACTCCATTAAAAGTATCTCCCGCTCCTGTTGTATCAACAGCTTCTACTTCTAAACAAGGAACTGTTTCAACCTTGCCATTTTCTATATATGAAACGCCCAGACTTCCTCTTGTTACAACAAGTCTAGCTTTATTCTCACTTTGCCACTTTATCATTTCATTTTCTAAAGTTTCAAAATCTCTTAAATCTTTTCCTGTCATAACTTCAAATTCAGTTTCATTTGGTGTTATAAAATCTGCATTTTTAATAATTTCTTTATCTATTTCTTTTGCTGGTGCAGGGTTTACTATTGTCTGAACATTATATTCTTTTGCAATAGATAGTGCTAACTTTATTGTCTCTGTTGGTATTTCAAACTGTGTTACAAGAACATCTGCTTCTTTTATAACCTGTCTAAAGTTTGAAATAAGCTCTTTATCACATAATTCATTAGCACCTGGTACAACAATTATAGAATTATCTTGTGAAGTTTTTACTATTATTGCAATTCCTGTACTTGTATCTTCTTTTTTTATACAGCAAGTATTTATATTTTCTGAATTTAATTTCTCTATTAATTCATCACCAAAAGAATCTTTACCAACTGATCCTACCATAGAAACTTTTGCTCCAAGTCTTGCTGCTGCAACTGCTTGATTTGCACCTTTTCCCCCGGGGAAGTAATTCATACTTTGTCCCATCAAAGTTTCGCCTATTTTTGGCATTCTTTCTGTGCTTACTACTAAGTCCATATTTATACTTCCAACAACAACTATTTTCTTCATTCTGATTCCCCCTAATTGTCTTTCATCTGATAGCTAGTATTTCTAATACTCCTTTTTTTCTTCGAAGTAGGAAATAGAGAACTACAAGCTTCTAGATAAGTTTGACTAAGTATTCATATGAGTTAAAATTACATCTTCATTGAGTCTCACTTTATCATTTGTTTTCTTATCTCTTTAATTAAATTATATCAAAAACAAACTTCAACTTTGCTAACTGTTTGTAAATATCTAAATATAAAATGAAAACATTTAGAAAACTACATCTTCAGCTACAAGTTCTAAAATTTCACTAAAGAAATCTTTTTGTTTTTTCTTACCCTTTTCTACTACTTTCTCTATCTTCCCATCTCTTAAATAAAGAACTTTTTTAGCATATGAAGCTACTGTTGAATCATGAGTAACCATAAGAATAGTTATATCTCTATCTTCATTCATACTCCTAAAGAAATTCATTACCCTTCTAGAGTTTGCACTATCAAGGTTTCCTGTTGGTTCATCAGCTATTATAGTTCTTGGACCTGTGACCAAAGCTCTAGCTATTGCAATTCTTTGTTGTTGCCCTCCTGAACATTCTGATGGATATTTTTTAAGAAGTTCTTCAACCCCTAAAATTTCTGCAATCTCTGCAACTTTCATCTTAACTTTTTCAGGCTTTTCATTATTTAAATTAAGAGGAACTGCTATATTCTCTTCACAAGTTAGCATGTCCAATAAGTTGAAGTTTTGAAATACAAAACCTAATGTCTTATACCTAAGTTCTGCAATTTCTTGCTCTCCCATTCTTTTTGTTTTTTTACCATCTATAAAAACACTTCCGCTTGTAGGTGTATCTATTGTAGAGAGCATATTAACTAAAGTAGATTTTCCTGAACCTGAAGGTCCCATTATAGCAATAAAATCTCCCTCAAATATCTCTAGATCTATTTCATCAACTGCTTTTGTACTTGATTCTACACTTAAATACGCACCATTACTTTTAAATTTTTTATATTCTTTAACTAAACTTTCTGCTTTTATTAACGCTTCCATTATCTTATAGCCTCCCTCTCATCATTTATTTCTAAATGTTCAAATACTACTTTTTTATAAACTATATACCCTATAAAAACTCCTAAAAAATTCACTACTATATAAGTTATAATAAAAGGTATAAAACTTACTACATTTCCATAAACCAAGACTGTTATAAATAATTGTATTACTGGTATACAAACTATTGTTGCAAGATATAAAATCATTTCATTTCTTATAATTCTATCTATATGCTCTTTTCTATATCCTAGTAATAACATAGCTTTAAAGTCTTTAACTCTTTTCAATGCTGTAAAAACTATTCTGTAAACAAGAGCTACTGATATAATTATTGTAAGCATATTTAATGATATCGTACTAATTGCAGCTACATTTAAAGCATTTCCTGCTCCTATTGTTGTTGTGCTTAAGTATCTTATAAAAACATAACCAATATAAAGAGGTACACTTTTTGATACTAAATATTTAAAGTTCTTTAAAGTAACTAATTTTTCTTTATCATATTTATAAAATTTTTCTGCAAACTTATCCGCAAAATAAGGTACAGTATATGTTCCAAATCCTATAAGTCCAAATAATGATATATAATTACCAAAGTCCACACCTACTAAATAATCACTTTGATTGCCACCAAAAAATTTCATTATTAATCCCAAAATTGGTGCTAGACATGCTATAAGTGAAATATATGCTATTGATGCTTTAGGAACTATTTTAGGAACTACATCCTTGTCTGATAATTTTATAATTCCAACAATTTCATTTCTATAGCAAAGTCCTCCATTGTTAAGGAATATAGCTACAAGTTGAAGTCCTATAACTAGTAAACTTATAACTGTTCCCTCTACAGATACACCAACCCCATTGTATGGAAGACCTATTGTTCTAAATATTAATTTACATACCAAAGGTGTTAAAAGTGCTCCTAATCCAAATGCTATCAATGATGCAATAACTGATAGAACAACTGATTGCATACAAGCTATTCTCATAGCCTTTGGTCTTGACACTCCTGCTAAAAGTTGAATTGCCATTTCCTTACGCCTTGTTGCAAGAGCAATTTCATT
>JBOGAY010000238.1:0-5534 GCA_051655925.1 Sarcina sp.
ATTTCTATTGAACAAGATAAAATAATATTTTTTGAAACATCTGAGAAAGTCCATAAGTTAAAACTTTATACAAGCAGTAGAGTGATAGAGTTTTATGGACAAATGAAAGATATAGAAGAAAAAGTTGATGATAATTTTATTAGAATTCATAGTTCATAACTTATAAATAAAAATTATATTGAAGAGGTTGATAAAAGAAATTTAGTTGTCATTTTAGAAGGAGATTATGAGGCATTAATATCAAGTAGAAAAGTTAGATTGTTAAAAGGGCTATTTTAAGTTATAGCCCTTTTGTTTATTTTTTAGGTTTTGGTTGAGGATCAATAAGTCTTGTATAAATGAAGTGAGATATTATACAGAATGTTATATAAATTATGAATCCAGATGCACTTAGATATGGAGTGTAGGAAAGAATTAAGAATGATATAAACTCAAGAGCATATAAAAAAATTCTTTTACCAAGTAAATTGTGTGCAAAATGATTAAGTATAGCTAAAGCTATAAGACCGATAGCAAGTGTTATATAGACTGGAATTGAAGTTAAGTCAGGTGATGTTGCGTGATTATCAGAAAATGTAAGCATTAAAATTCCTATAAAGAAAAGTCCGCAATCTATTAAATTTATTTGCACTTGTTTTTCTTTAAAAATATTAAACAATAAAAACACCTCTTTAAAAATTTAATTTTATTATAATACCATCTTATCACTAAATTTTGGAAGTTTTTTAGCTATATCGTGAATGTTTATTTTTTTATCGTAAATGCAAATTTTTTTTATTTTAATGTTTAAACTTTTGAAAGTTGGCGATAATTTAGTTATACACACACTTTTTATTATATTAATAGCCACATCACTCCCCTTGATGTGGCTATTTTTTTTATTGAAATCAAAAAATAGCCCTAATAGGGCTAAGAAAGTATTTCAGACAAGCTGAATTATTTTTTATTGAAAATTTGGCTAAGTTTTGTATCTAAAGTTAAGATTAAAGATACTATTATAGCTGCAATAATTGTGAAAATTATTCTATAGTTCACTAGGTATTCAGCACTTTGATGAGATAACATTAAGTGTAATTCAAGTGCAAAGTAAGTTATGAAAACCATACGTTTGTAGTATGCCATTGGAAACATAAAGTAAAAAATTGATACAAATATAAGAACATGAATTATAGCTGGATTAAGTATAAATTTGTGTGCAACTAGAAAAACAATAGCACCAATAATAGTTCCAAGAGTTCTATCAATAATCATTCTTTCCGACATTATAGGGTCAATAACTAAAATTGCAGAAGCTACAATTATGATCCATTCACTTTCAGGGTTACCAAAGTATAGCATATAGAAAATTGCACAAGTCATTAAAATTGTAGAGATAATAGCATGCCTAAATTTATTTTTTCTAAATGTAAGGTCAATATCATCTTCAAGCAATAAATTAGAAAGTTTAAAACCTTTTTTTAGGTTTTTAAAGTTTAAAATTCTAATATCTTTGTAGTAAGAATCTCTAGTGAAAAAGTAATAAAAAGCGATTGAAAGGACTATACCAATCAAAAGAACTGCAAAAACATTTTTAAAGTCGCTTTTTGGTACTTTCTCATTAATTAAAATTATATAAGTTAATAAAAATCCTCTAACTCTTGATGCTTTACCTTTATGGGTAAAGAAGTAGTACATGAGGAAGATAACAATAGCAGAAACAATTATAGTTGATATTTGATTAAAATCACAAAAATAAGCAGCAACTCCTATTAATAGTTGCATGATTATAATTTTGCATGATTCTAACATAAGGTGTCCACTAAAGTCTTTATCGAAGTTTGTTATACCAGTATATCCAGATGTAAATCCTATAATTAATCCAATTTGTGGATTATATATGTAACAAATAGCAGAGATTAAAATAATCATAATGAATTTTTTTGCAGTTGCTAAATATTTTGGTCCAACATTTGGTTCTTTATATAACATTGTAAAAATTAAAATAGCTAAAACAATAGCAATTAAATAAATAGTATTATTAGTCATTTTTCCTCCTTAGTTAAAAAAGTAAGTATAGTAATTATGTTATCAGTGTTTTGAGTTTAAGTCTAATTTAGATGTTATTAATTGTAGTTAGAAGAGTTTTTTTGTGGAGTGCATTTTTTGTCATTACTTAAATATGGAAAAATAATACAGAATATGGTAAAATAAAAAACAAAACTTTGGAAAAGGGGGCAAGTAGAAATGGAGAAGAATGAGTGGGGTAAAAATATTTCTATCGTTGATACAACCTTGCGTGATGGGGAACAAACAGCAGGTGTTGTTTTTGCTAATCACGAAAAGATTGCTATTGCAAAAGCTTTAAGTGATATAGGAGTTCATCAGCTTGAAGTTGGAATACCAGCTATGGGTGGAGATGAAAAAGAGGCAATAAAAGAGATTTGTAAGAGAGATTTATCATCAAGTATTATGGCTTGGAATAGAGCAGTAATATCAGATATTAAGGAATCAATTGATTGTGGTGCTGATGCTGTTGCTATTTCAATTTCAGTTTCAGATATTCACATAAAGCATAAGCTTAAGACTTCAAGAGATTGGGTCATTGAAAATATGATGAAGTCAGTTGATTTTGCTAAGAAAAATGGACTTTATGTTTCAGTTAATGGGGAAGATGCATCAAGAGCTGATAAGGACTTTTTAGTTGATTTTATTAAAGCAGCTAAGAGTGTTGGGGCAGATAGATTTAGATATTGTGATACTGTTGGAGTTATGGATCCTTTTAGTATTAGAGAAAATATAGAGTATCTTCATAAAAATACAGGTTCTGATATAGAAATGCATACACATAATGATTTTGGAATGGCGACAGCTAATGCCCTTGCGGGTGTTATGGGTGGTGCAAGTCATATTGGAGTTACTGTAAATGGACTTGGAGAAAGAGCTGGAAATGCAGCTTTAGAAGAAGTTGTTATGGCTCTTAAGTATGTTCATAACATAGATTTAGGTTTTAATACAGGAATGTTTAAAGATGTTTCTCACTATGTTTCAAATGCAGCAGGAAGAACTCTTCCTGAGTGGAAAGCTATTGTTGGGGCTAATATGTTCCGTCATGAGTCTGGGATTCATGCTGATGGAGCTATTAAAAATCCTAAAAATTATGAAGCTTTTGATCCAGCAGAAATTGGACTTGAAAGACAAATAGTTATAGGAAAGCATTCTGGTAAAGCTGCGATTGTTAATAAGTTTAAAGAGTATAATATAAATCTTGAATCTGAGATGGCACAGAGAATTTTAGAGGAAGTTAGAGCTATATCTGTTTGTGTTAAAAGACCTTTATTTGATAAAGAGATTGTGCATATCTACCAAGATATTATGGATTTAAGAAAGTAAAAAATACTGAGAATGCTCTTTAACAGAGCATTTTCTATTGTAATTTGGGGGTTATTATTAATGGGGAAAAATTTAGTTTATAAGATTTTAGAAAAACATATAGTTGATGGAGAGCTTAAAGCAGGGAATCCTATTGGGATAAAAATTGATCAAACTTTAACTCAGGATTCAACAGGAACAATGGCATATTTACAACTTGAAGCTATGGGAATAGATAGAGTTAAAACAAAAAGAAGTGTAGCTTTTATAGATCATAATATGCTTCAACAAGGTTTTGAAAATGCTGATGACCATAGATATATTCAAACTGTTGCTTCAAAATATGGAGTACATTTTTCAAGACCGGGGAATGGAATTTGTCACCAAGTTTTCTTAGAAAGATTTGCAGTTCCAGGAGATACTTTAACAGGTTCAGATAGTCATACACCTACTGCTGGGGGAGTTGGTATGCTTGCCATTGGTGCTGGTGGACTTGATGTTGCACTTGCTATGGCTGGGGGAGCTTATTATATTAAAGCACCTGAAGTTGTTAAGGTTAATCTTGTTGGAGAGTTAAATAAAATGGTTGCATCTAAAGATATTATCTTAGATGTTTTAAGACAAATGTCTGTTAAAGGTGGAGTAGGTAGAGTATTTGAATATGCAGGAGAAGGGGTTAAAACTCTTTCAGTACCGCAGAGAGCTACTATTACTAATATGGGAGCAGAGCTTGGAGCTACAACTTCAATATTTCCAAGTGATGAGAAGACTTTAGAGTTCTTTAAAGCACAAGGAAGAGAAGAAGATTGGTTTGAATTTAAGGCTGATGCTGATGCAGTTTATGATTTAGAGATAACAGTTAATTTAAAGGAACTTGTTCCTATGGCTGCAAAACCACATAGCCCAGATAATATTGCTACTATTGAAGAAATCGGAAAGATTAAAGTAGATCAAGTTGGAATAGGAAGTTGTACAAACTCTTCTTATGAGGATTTAATGAAGGTTGCTAGAATCTTAAAAGGTAAGAAAGTTCATAATGATGTGAGCCTTGTTATTGCACCAGGTTCAAGACAAGTTATGGAGATGATTGCTAGAAATGGGGCACTTGCTGATATTATAAGTTCAGGTGCTAGAGTTTTAGAGAATGGTTGTGGACCGTGTATAGGAATGGGACAGTCACCTAAGACAAATGCAGTTTCACTTAGAACATTCAACAGAAACTTTTATGGAAGAAGTGGAACATTATCAGCTAAAGTTTACCTTGTAAGTCCAGAGGTTGCAGCAGTTTCAGCTATAACAGGAGTTCTTACAGACCCAAGAGATTTTGATGCTGATTTTTCAGATATAACAGTTAATGAATTTATTATAGATGATAGTATGATAATTGCACCAGCTGAAGCAGGAGCAGATGTTGAAGTTGAGAGAGGACCTAATATTAAGCCTTTCCCAGTTAATGTTGAACTTCCAGAGGCTATAAAAGCTAAAATAGTTTTAAAGGTTGAAGATAATATAACAACAGACCATATCATGCCATCAAATGCGAAACTACTTCCATTTAGAAGTAATATTCCTTATCTTTCAGAGTTCTGCTTTAACACAGTTGATGAAGAGTTCCCAACTAGAGCAAAAGAGAACAATGGTGGATTTATAATTGCAGGAGATAATTATGGTCAAGGTTCAAGTAGAGAACATGCAGCTTTAGCTCCATTATATCTTGGAATTAAGGGTGTTATTTGTAAGTCATTTGCTAGAATACACAAAGCTAACCTTATAAATAGTGGAATTGTACCAATGGTATTTGAAAACTTAAATGACTATGATGGAATTGATCTTTTAGATGAACTTGAAATAGAGAATATTAAAGATAGATTAGAAGAGGGTGTTTTAGAAGTTAAGAACCTTACTAAAGGAATAAGTTTTACAGTTAAAACTGAACTTTCAGAAAAAGAAATAGTAGTTGTAAAAGCTGGTGGAAAACTTAACTACACAAAACTTACTGCAAAATAGGTTTAATTTAGGGCTATTAGAATTTGATATTTAAGAAAGAAAAAGCATTAATCTTGGTTGGAGTGATGCTTTTTTTCTTTTTTATACTCATCATCATAGATACTGAAATTATAATCATCTTTAGTAGAGTTTTTATCAAGAATTATATAAAAAAGTAAGCTTGAGAAAAATAGACCATT
>JBOGAY010000239.1:0-4200 GCA_051655925.1 Sarcina sp.
GCTTCTATTTATAATAATATTCAAAGTTTTCCAATAAAAGAAACTGAAACAACTGGAGAAAATCCAATTTGGGGAGAATATGCTAAAAATAAGTTTTTATCTGAGCAAAAGATTTTAGAGTATTCTTCTGAATGTAACTATACTATTTTCAGACCCTTTTATATATATGGAATAGGAAATAATTTAAATCGAGAATCTTATATATTTTCAAGAATAAAAAATAACTTACCTATTTTTTTGCCTGATAAAGGTGAAGAAATAATTCAATTTGGATATATCGATGATTTAGTAGAAGCAATACTTTATTCTATTAATAACCCTGATTTTTATAATGGTATTTTTAATATTAGTGGAGATGAATCCATAACATTTAATAGTTATGTAAAAGTTTGTGCAAAAATAGTTGGTAAAAAAGCTGATATAAAATATATAAATTTAGAAAATACAGGATTAAAAGCACGAGATTGGTTCCCATTTAGAGATACTCATTTATTTGGAAGTATAGATAAAATAAAATCACTTGGATTTAAGAATAAATATAATTTATTAGATGGTTTAAATAAAACTTATAAATATCTGGAAGAAAATAACTTATTATATTATCCACAATTACATGAAATAGAAAAAGTTTAAAAAATGGGGGAAAATATGTTTGATAAAAAACTGGTTGAATTATTTCAAGGAATAGGAGAAGCTAAGAAAGCTGTTTTATCAACTTCTAGGGAGAATAGAGTTACTTCTAGAATGATGTCATTTGTAATCTTTGAGTATAAATTTTATTGTCAAACAGATCAAAGATTCTTAAAAATAAAGCAGATTTTAAACAATCCAAAAGTATCTATTTGTATCGATAATATTCAAATAGAAGGAATTGCTAAAATTATTGGTAAACCCATAGAGAATGATATTTTTAATACGTTATTTAAAAAAAATTTTAAAAGTTCTTATGAAAATTATTCTTTTTTAGAAAATGAAATTTTATTAGAAATAGATCCAATTTTTATAACTGTTTGGAATTATAAAGAAACCATTCCTGTGAGAGCGTATTTTGACCTAATTTTTAAAAACTATAAAGAAGAGATTTATCTTGGAGATGAATAATCTATAATAAAATTTTAAAGGATTAGGCTAAAATAGCCTAATCCTTTTTTATTCTGATATTTAATTATTACACTTGTGATATGCAAGATACTGGGCAGACAGAGGCACACGAACCACATCTGATACATTCATCTTTATTTATTCTATACACCATTTCACTCCTCCTTTTAAAATAAAAATAAATTATTGTTAACTACAATTTTATCCCTATTTCTCCTTTAAGATACTACTGGAAACTTACAAAATAAATTTGGTCTAATGAGTATTTTATTTTCTATATTTTATGAGACTTCAATGAAATTTTATATTCTATCTTTATAGATTCTTACACTTTCTCCATCTCTTATGATACTCAATGGATTTAATTTTATGTAATACATCTGGTATCGTATATGGCTGTTCCCTACGCTTTTCTATTTTTTCTTGTAATTCCAACATTTGTTTTTCTTTGTCCTCTAAATTTTTTATATTTTCATAAGACTTTCTATTTTCATCTATTCTTGCTGAGTAGATTATATAGGAGCTTATCCCAAAAATCTCCAATACTAAGGTTGATAATACATTATAATAACTAGAAATTATTTCAGCCACTCCTCTTGTAGAAAATTTATTAATTAATAAAAGTGCAATTAATGATACTATAAAGAGAAGTACTAATACAACTGCATATATAACAACTAATTTTTTGTCCCAATATAAATTTTCACGTTGACATTGATAGATGGCATCTATTCCTTCTTTATTTCCTACATTATACCAATCTTTAATTCCTCTGACATTAGAATAACCATTATTAGCTTTTTGTAATTCATAATCTTCTTTATTTTTTTCAATAACTTTTAAAGCTTTATCTTTTAAATACTCCTTTTTTCCTATATCAAATTTTAATTCCAATCCAAAAAGTGTTCTATCTATATATTTTTTAGCATCTGCTCCTATTTTTATATTTTTTATTTTTTTGATATTAAAAATTGTTATTATAACAAGTAGTACTAGTTGTAACCAGAAAATCCCTAACATAATTAAAATAAAAGAAATTATTGTCAGTATAAGTATCCAAAAATTACATTTAGCTGCTTGATTATAAGAAAATCTTGCTAAATAAAGAAATTCTAATATATCTTCTTCATTCTGTCTATCTTTAATTTTCATAAATTCTCTCCTCCCATTCTATAAGCTTTAAATCTTTAATCATTTGCTGATCTGCATAAATAGAAAGTTGTTTCAATTTTTCTAGTTTATGACAATCTCTTATCTTTTTGAAACTTCCACAAGGACACATATTATGACCTTTATATTTTTTTTCTAATTTATAGTATTTTATAGCATTTAGCAAATCTCTTGTTTCTTCTAGAGTATTTTCTTTTAATAATTCTTTATAATATTCTAATATTCCTTTAGCTCCATGTGATCTATCACCAAAAGGATAGCTTCCATAATCTCTATGATAACAATAGCTATAAAAATATGGAAAAACAAACTCTTCTATCCATTCAATTAAACCATATTTAGGAGATAGCTTACTTCTTATAGCTCTTTCTACTTCTAGACATAAAGTTCCCTCATGATTGATATGTTCATATTTTCTATCTAAAGCTCCACCTGTCTCTTTTATTGAAGGTAACATAATTGGATAATTTCTAGGTATCACTATTTCTACTTCAAATCTTTCACTATAAGGAATAAGTTCATAACTATGTTCTAATCTTAAAAATCCTACAATTTTTATATACTCTGTATTTATTTCTACTATATTTAACTCCTTATAACTATCTAATAAAGGAGTTAAAAAAATACTATCTACCATTCTTCCTCCAAGGTTTTCTCTCTGGTATTGTTTTTTCTATCTTTGGGGTATAAGCTGATCTATCTATAGATTTTCTAACAAAATCACTTCCAAATCCTCTTTCTACTCCAGTAATGAAGTCTAAATCATCTTTTTCCTTTGTATTTACAAGATTTTCTTTCATCACTTCAGTCCATTTAAAGAAAAGCACAGCTTTTTCTGGATCTTCATTCCATTGATCTGCTAAATTATCAGTTGGATTAACTGGATTTAATATCTCCCAATTATCCTTTGATTTTTTAATAACATTTTTATTTATATATCTTTTATCAAAATCATCTTCTGATATTGTATTTCTCATTGCGTATATTGAAAACTCATTTGCTATATACTCCAATAGTTCGAATACATTATAATTTTTTGGAGCGTGTTCAGCTATTTTAGCACTAATAGTTGTTATAATCGCTGATATCGGCTTTTTATCATCTTTTTTTATCATATCAAAGTATATATCTCTATGTCTTTTTAATATTTGTATTACCATTTGTAATGAAGATTTTTCATCATAATCTGGGATTTCATCTATCTTCCCATCATTTTTAGCACAAAATTCATTAGTCCTTTGAGTAAGATTATAATCTAAGAATGGCTTATTAATATATTCAAACCATTCTGTATATCCTTTAGGATTTGACATTAGCCATATATAGCTCTCCTTTTTCTTATCTGTTATAGCTATTCTATCTTTAGTAATAAAGTTATATGATAATTCTATTTTTTCATCTTCTGCAGCTGGAATAATATCTATATTGAATTCCTCTGGAAAGCTTAGAGTCCAACATTTATCATATTCAGTCAAAATTTTACTATATACCTCATGTTGCTTTAGTAGTTCTCCAACTTTTGTTTTTATTATCTCTGCTGTAGTTGTATTTTTATTTACCTTTATTAAACAAATAAAATCTAAATCATAATTTTCATTTTTTACTTTTTTGTGTGCTCTAACAACAGTTCCTAGTGCAAATGATCCTTGTGGATAAATATCACACTCTAAACCATTTTCTTGTAAATATTTAGCGATTGCTTTATATTTATTCTCTGCATTCTTGTGCATAGTAATTGTGATATCTAACATTCTAAGCAATTGCTTTAAATCATTTAATCTTTTATTCATAGTGATTTCTCCTTTTCTAATTATAATATTTATTTTTTTAATTTAGCTAAAATTCATAAATGTAAGGAAACTTTATCATATAAATTTTTTTAAGTCAATTTTATTTTTAATTTTTTCAATAATAAAGTGCGTTTTAAGG
>JBOGAY010000240.1:0-3372 GCA_051655925.1 Sarcina sp.
TCGAACTAATACTAGAAAGACTATTGCTTCCCTCTTGATAAGTTAATAAATTATCCTGTACTTGATTTTCTCCAACATTAACTACTGAACCACTATTAGAATTTGCTGTTTGTGCTTGTGCTACCGTTGTAGCACCAACTAAACCTATACTAGTAGCCAATAAAACTGATACTAACGTTTTCTTCATTTGTATTCTCCTATAAATTAATTTTATCAAATATTTTAATTTGGTAAGAATTATATCTTACCAAATTAAAATAAAAAAAGAAATCTCTAATGCTATTAAAGTAAATATTCGACTGACATAACATCTCCATTTTCATCATAATTTATATTAACATTTTTTATAGAGCTAAATAAATTATCAATAAATGCCTCTCTTATATTATTAGTTAAATTTATAAACTTTTCACCACTTTTTAGTTTATAAACCTCAACAGGGTCTTTTTGGTTATAACTTTGATCTCTTACGACCTTTTTTAACAGATCCATTTCTTCTAAATGTTCAACCCAACAATTATCAACTGCTCTAAGCATTGCAGTTCTAAGTAATAAATCATTTAAAACAAATCCTTCTGTTAATAGTCTATTGATATATGATATTATAAATTTTGTTATGTAATCTATAATTTCTGCTATAAATTCATATCCTCTAATTTCATTTATAGCTTCTTCATCAAATTCAAACTTCTCTTTAAAACGCTCTTGTATACTATCTATAATTTTTTTATAGAATCCTTCCTTTTCATCACGAAGTAAATCTGCTACCTCAAATTCAAATATATTATTTTTAGTAATTTCTTGATCTATTTCACCATCATAAAACTCTATAAATGAAGTTGTTACAATTAAAAATACTTCTTCTAAAATCATATTTGAAATATTTTGTGAAATATCTCCTTCACCTAAAACTAAATCTCTATCTGAATAAATTAAATCTCTATGCTTATTAACTGTGAAATCATATTTTAATGTATATTTTCTAGCTTCATAATGTAATGCATTAATTACTCTTTGAGCTCTTTCAATACTTTTAACTATTGAATTATTTGTTACACTTTTATTCTTTTTATAAGCCTTTTCAAATTTTTTCTTTAAAATTCCCTCACCATAAACTTTTAAAAGTTTATCATCACATGAAAGATAAAACTGTGACATACCATTATCACCTTGTCTACCTGCTCTACCTACAAGCTGATTATCAATTCTTCTACTTTCTGATCTTTCTGTTCCTATAACTTTTAGACCACCCATTTCATTGACTTCGTCAGATATTTTAATATCAGTTCCTCTACCAGCTATATTAGTAGCAACAGTTATCGCATTTTTCTTTCCTGCCTCACCAATAATTTCAGCTTCATCTGAATTAGTCTTTGCATTTAATAATCTATGTTCTATTCCTTTTTCTGATAATATTTCTGAAATTTCTTCTGATTTTGCAATACTAGGCGTTCCTACTAATATAGGATTTCCTTTTTCATGTGTTTTAATTATATCTTCTATAATTGCTTCTAATTTTTCTTTATTATCTATATAAACTTTATCTTCTTGATCTATTCTTTGAATTTCTTTATTAGTTGGAATACAAACTACATCTAAGCTATATATTTCCTTAAACTCAACTTCTTCAGTTTTAACTGTACCACTCATCCCAGAAACTTTGTTATATAACTTAAAGAAATTCTGATATGTTATTGTTGCTAATGTTTTATTTTCAGCTTTTATAGGCATTTTCTCTTTTGCCTCTAAACATTGATGTAATCCATCTGAAAATCTTCTTCCTTCAGCAACTCTCCCTGTATTTATATCTACTAAAACAACTTCACCATCACTAATAATATAATCTCTATTTAACTTTAACATAAACTCCGCTCTCAAAGTTTGTGAAAGAATATGATTTATCTCAGTATGATCTAAGTCTGCTAAATTTTCAATTCCAAAAGCTTTTTCTACTTTTTCTATTCCTTTTTCAGTTGCATAAATTGTATCTTCTTTTTTCTCAATCTTATAATCATCTTTATCAAACGATTTTACTAGTTTTGATATATGTTCATAAATTCCAGATGGTTCACTACCTTGTCCTGAAATAATCAAAGGTGTTCTTGCTTCATCTATTAATACAGAATCTATTTCATCTATAATTACATAATTAAGCCCTCTTTGTACCTTTGCCTCTAAACTTGTTGCTATATTATCTCTTAAATAATCAAATCCAAGTTCTGTATTAGTTGTATATGTTACATCTGCCCAATACTCCTGTTTCTTATTCATACTTCCATCTATAACTAGTCCAACACTTAAATTCAAGAAATTAAAGAAACTTTCCATTTCTTCTTTATCTCTTCTTGCAAGATAGTCATTAACTGTTATTATATGAACACCTTTTCCTGTTAAAGCATTAAGATAAGCCGGACATAACTCTGTTAATGTTTTTCCTTCACCTGTTTTCATTTCAGCAACTCGCCCTTGATGAAGTGCTATTCCACCCATAATCTGTACTTTATAATGTTTTTTACCTAGAACTCTGCTACTAGCTTCTCTTGCAACTGCAAATGCTTCACTAAGTAACTCGTCAAGAGATTCTCCATTTTCAATTCTTTCTCTAAATTCAAAAGTCTTTTTTCCTAATTGCTCATCTGTAAGAGTTTCTATTTTTGCTTCTAAATTCAATACTTTATCCGCTAATTTTTCTAATTTTTCTACTTGTTTTTTATCATATTTTGTTATCATATGTTTCACCCTCTCTCAAGTATAATTTTACACCATAAAATTATAACTGTTAACTGTTAAAAACTGCCCTATATTCACAATATAGGGCAGTATAAATTTATAAACTATTATTTTCTTCTTTTTAATAATAATGCCATAGCTGCCATACTAGATAGTAATAACCCTACTACTCCCATTGACTTTTCTGCACCATTAACGTTTTTACTTGTTAAACCTGTAGCTGGTAATGAACTTATTTCATTACTTTCTACTGATTTACTTGTAATATTATTAGAATTAGTTGCTACTACTGGTTTTATTACAGTACTTGAAGTATTAACTACTGAATTAGTAGCTTTTTCTCCATTAGCAACTACTGTTGAATCACTATTTTTCACTGTATTTGTTACTACTGAACTACTAATTTTCTTTCCGCTTGTGATTGTTTGCTTTTCTGCTGGTTTAACTGGCTTCTCTGCTGGCTTAACTGGCTTCTCTACTGGTTTAACTGGCTTCTCTGCTGGCTTAACTGGCTTCTCTTCCGGTTTAACTGGCTTCTCTGCTGGTTTAACTGGCTTTTCTGCTGGTTTAACTGGCTTTTCTGCTGGTTTAACTGGCTTCTCTGCTGGCTTAACTGGCTTCTCTGCTGGTTTAACTGGCTTC
>JBOGAY010000241.1:0-3434 GCA_051655925.1 Sarcina sp.
ACAAGGGATATTGGTTTTGTTATTGATGATATTTTGTTTATTTCTAAAATGACTAATAAACAAAGATTAGATGAGTATAAAGCTTTAGAAAAATATGCAAAGGAAGAGAATTTACATGTGCATAAAATGAGTAAAGAGATAGAAGGTGGGGATGTAATACTTCATAAAAATTTGATTTTTATTGGTCTAAGTAGTAGAACAAAATATGATGCTATAAAAGAGTTAGAAGAGCATTTGAAAAGACATAAAAAGAAGTATAAGATTATACCCATAAAATTTGATTCAGATAAAATGCTTCATTTAGATTGTGTTTTCAATGTTATTAATGAAGATAGCTGTATTATTTCAGAATATGTTTATAATAAAGAAATATTAGAAGAGTTTTTTGAAAATCATTACTATATAAATGATAAAACATCTTTAGAGCTTGGAACAAATTTTATATCACTTGGTGATAATAAAATAATTTCAAGCTCTAAAGATGTTTGCAAGTTGTTAGAAAGTAAAGGGATTAAAACTTTTTATATTGAATATTCGGAGTTTATAAAAGGTGGAGGAGCTTTTACGTGTACAACATTACCAATTTATGTAGAAAAATAAATATTAATATAACAGGACTATATTAATTTAATATAGTCCTGTTATTTCCAGTGAAAATCTGAAGTAGCATCTGAAATTATTTCACCATCTTTAAGCTCAACAATTCTGTTTGAGATAGTCTTAGCAAATTCCATATCATGAGTTATTATGATTATTCCAATATCGTTTGATAAGCTTTTGATGATGGCTGCAACTTCAGAAGTTGTCTTAGGATCAAGTGCTGAGGTAGGTTCGTCAAAGCATATATAATTTGGATTTAAGATTAAAGCTCGTGCTATTGCAACTCTTTGTTTTTGTCCACCTGATAATTCATATGGGTAGGCATTTTCTTTTTCTAAAATTCCAAGTTTTAAAAGTAATTTTTTAGCTTCTGAAAGAGCAGTTTGTTTATTTGTTTTATGGACATGAATAGGTGATTCAATTATATTTTCAAGTACTGTCATATGTGGAAAAAGATTAAAACCTTGAAATACGAATCCTATTTTTTTTCTTATATTTATAAGCTCTTTTGAAGAACAGTATTTATTATTTTTTAAAAGATAAGTATCATCAATTTTTATGGTTCCGCTTTTACATTTCTCTAGCCCCACAAGAGAACGAATTAAAGTTGTTTTTCCTGCACCAGATTCACCAATGATACTTAAAATATCGCCTTTAGTTATATCAATATTTATATTTTTTAAAGCAGTAACATTTTTAAAATTTTTATTTAGATTTCTTATTTCTAGCATAAAATAGCCCCCTAATTATAATAAAAATATTTTTCTTCTAGTTTATTAAAAATTAATGTAAGAATTGCAATTACAATAAGATAGATTGCCCCAACTAGGAATAAAGGAATCAAAGATGTATCTCTATTACTAGCTATCTTACCGGCACGAAGGAGTTCACCAAGTCCAACAACATATACAAGAGAAGTATCTTTTACAAGTGTTATAACTTCATTTGCAACAGCTGGAAAAACTTTTTTGATCATCTGCGGAATAACAATTCTTATAAGTGTGTGTGCTTTAGAAAATCCAAGGATTTCACTTGCTTCTATTTGACCTTTTTCTACATCAAGTATGCCAGCTCTAAATATTTCCCCAAAGTAAGCAGCATAATTTAATACAAAGGCAAGTATAGCAGCAGGAAATCTGTTTAAATTAATATCAACTAAAGGCAAGCCAAAGAATATAACTACAAGTTGAAGTAGTAAGGGAGTTCCTCTCATTATCCATACATAGATTCCACTAATTGATTTTATAATTTTTATATTTGAAATTCGAAAAAGGGCTACTCCCATACCAAGTGGTACAGAAAGTATCAATGTTATAAAAAATACTTTTAATGTGATTGCAAGACCTTCAATCATTTGTGGTAGTAGTGAAACTATATAATCCATAAATAAAACTCCCCTTAAATTAAAATTTATTTAAACCATTTATTTTTTATTTCATCAAATTCACCAGATTCCTTCATTTTAGCAAATTCAGCATTAAGACCTTCTAATAATTTAGTATCATTTTTTCTTACACCGACTACATATTCTTCATCAGCAAGATTGTCTTTTAAAATCTTATACTTTGAAGAATCTTTTTGTGAAATATAATATCTAGCAAGTATTTCATCAGCTACAACAGCATCAACTCTACCAGCTTCTAAATCTAGAAAAGCTTCGGTATAAGTATCAAATAATATAGGTTCACCTTTTATAGAAGAAATTAAATTTTCATCTGCGTTGATTGCATCAAGTGAGCTTGATGCAATTTGTGTTGCAATGCTTTTATCTTTTAGGTCACCTTTTGAATTTATAGGTGAATCACTTAAAGTTATAATTGCTTGTGTATTTTTCATATAAGAATCTGTTAATCCAACTTTTTTTGCTCTTTCAGGTGTTTTTGTATATCCATTCCATATAGCATCTATATTTTTGTTGTTAAGTTCAGTTTCTTTCATGTCCCAGTTGATAGGTTGAAATTCAAATTCATATCCAAGGTTTGTAAGAGCAGCACTAGCAAGGTCTACATCAAATCCTGTAAGCTTACCAGTCTCATCTCTAAATCCCATTGGTACAAATGTATCATCAAGTCCTATAATAATTTTTTTGTTATTTTCTTTATTTTCAACTGTTTTATCTGATTCTGTACATCCTGTAAATATTGTTGTAGTAAGTGCAATAGCTAGTCCTAATATTGTTGCTGATTTTTTTAATTTCATATCTATACCCCCAAAATCTTATTAAATTCGTAACTAAAACTGTATCTATTTAATACTTTACTGTGTTAAAGTGAAAAAGTCAACAAGTATTTGTAAAAAAATACAAAAAGATATTTTTGCTAAGTTGTTTAAAATACAGTTATATGTACTATAATGAATAGTATATGACTAAAAAGGAAAAAGGAGACAAAATTTTTGAGTTTTAAGGATATAGAATTTGATAAGTTACAAGAAATTAGAATTTTAAGTGATAATTTATTTATAGGTGTTTTAAGTAGAAGTATAGCTAAGGGAAAAAGAGTTCATAGTGCAAATGGTAGAACAAAACTTCAAATTATAAAAAAGAATACATTAATTGAATGTGATACTAAAATTGCATCAGAGCAAAGTTTTGGAAGATATAATGTCAGTTTTGCTATAAATAGAAGAGACAGAAGTTTATATAGATGTCAATGTTCATGCATGGATTATAAAAATAATTCTTATAGGAATAAAAATTATATGTGTAAGCACATAATAGCAGCTATATTTCTTTTTTTTGATGAGTTGCGTGAAAAAAATTATTTTGAAGAGGATAAAAGAATAGATCAAAGATTCTTAGAAATATTTAAGGAAAGTAGATCTAAAAGAGAGTT
>JBOGAY010000242.1:0-12846 GCA_051655925.1 Sarcina sp.
CTAAACTTTACGATAAGACCTTAAATTTAAGGTGAAAAGAAATCTTGAAATAAGAATATTAATAATAAGATGTGGTTTATTGTTCGGTTAAAACGATATTAGTTTTTAATTAAATTCTATAACTACATCATACAAGGGGATAAAAGTTATGAAGATATTAATAACAGGGTCTAATGGACAATTAGGAAATGAACTTAAAGATATAATTAAAAAAGGCTATTCAGAGATTGGTGAAGTTTCTGAAAGAATAAAAAATGCTGAGGTAATAGCAGTTGATGTTGATAAATTTAATATTACAAATGAACTTCAAGTAAAAGAGTTTATTATAGAGGAAAAACCAGATGTAGTAATAAACTGTGCTGCATATACAAATGTTGATAAATGTGAAGAATGTAAAAATGTAGCATATGAAATAAATGCTGTAGGTCCTAAATATTTAGCACAAGCGTGTGATGTTATAGGTGCAAAATTTGTACAAGTATCAACAGATTATGTATTTGAAGGAACTGGTAATATTCCATTTACAGAAGAGTCAAAATTAAATCCGCAAAGTGAATATGGTAGAGGAAAGCTTGCTGGTGAAGAATTTACAAAAGAGTTTTGCTCAAAGCATTATATTGTGAGAACAGCTTGGCTGTACGGATATGTAGGAAATAATTTTGTTTACACAATGAGAAGTCTTGGTGCTACAAAAGAAAGCTTGATGGTTGTGGATGACCAAAGAGGTAATCCGACTCATGCAAATGATTTAGCGTATCATATATTGAAAATGATAGAAACTGAAAATTATGGAGTATATCATTGTACTGGGAAAGGTGAATGTTCATGGTATGATTTCGCAAGTGAGATTATGAGGTTATCAAACTTAGATTGTAAAGTTAATCCATGCACAACAGAAGAATTTCCAAGACCAGCTAAAAGACCAGAGTACTCATCTTTAGATAATAAAATGTTAAGAGAAACTATTGGTGATGATATGAGAGACTGGAAAGAAGCATTAAAAACATTTATAGAAAAGGTTCAAAAATAGGAGGAATAATAGATGAAAACATATTTAGTAACAGGCGGAGCAGGATTTATAGGTTCAAACTTTGTTTTATACATGTTAGAGAAATACAAGGATATAAAAATAATTAATTTAGATAAATTAACATATGCAGGGAATTTAGAAAATTTAAAAAGTATAGAAAATAATGAAAGACATATATTTGTTCAAGGTGATATTTGTGATAGAGACCTTGTTACAAGTTTATTTGAGAAATATGATATTGATTATGTAGCACATTTTGCAGCTGAGTCACATGTTGATAGAAGTATAGAAAATCCAGAGGTGTTTGTTCAAACAAACGTTATGGGAACAAATAACTTATTAAACTGTGCTAAAAAAGCTTGGGAGACAGTGGAAGGGTGGAAAGCAGGAGTTAAATTCCTACATGTTTCAACTGATGAAGTATATGGTTCACTTGGAGATGAAGGATTCTTCATGGAAACAACACCACTTGATCCACACAGTCCATATTCAGCAAGTAAGGCAGGATCAGATTTGTTAGTACAAGCTTATGCAGATACTTATAAGATGCCAGTTAACATAACAAGATGTTCAAACAACTATGGACCATTCCAATTCCCAGAAAAATTAATACCTCTTTTAATAAATAACTGCTTAGAATTAAAAGACTTACCAGTATATGGTGATGGACTTAACATTAGAGACTGGTTATATGTAGAAGACCATGCAAAAGCTATTGATATGGTAATTAACAATGGTAGACTTGGCGAAGTTTATAATGTTGGTGGACATAATGAAAGAACAAATATCCAAATAGTTAAAACTGTTATAGGATATTTAAATGAAAATGTGAATGAAGAAATTTCAGAGAAGCTTATCAAATATGTTGAAGATAGAAAAGGTCATGACAGAAGATATGGAATTGATCCAACAAAGATTAAAAAAGAACTTGGATGGTATCCTGAAACAACATTTGAAGTTGGAATAAAGAAAACTATTAAATGGTATTTAAGCAATAAAGTTTGGATAGAAAATATCGATAATAAAGTGAAAAAAAAATAAAAAAAGTGGGGGAACAATGATAAAGAAAAAATATAAAAGGTGTATTGGTTTAATTTTATCGATATTAATTATGGTTGCAACTATGCCAACTCAATCAGTTCTTGCAAATAATGATATGAATATTATATCAAGCACAAATATAACAAAAGAAGAAGCAAAAAAATGGGCTAAATCTAAAGGAGCAACAAATACCTTTATCAACTTAGCTGACTTATATTGGAAATTATATAGTGATCATGGAGCTATAAATCCAGGAATAGCATATGTACAAGCTGGTATTGAAACGGGATTTGGGCAGTTTGGAGGAGTTTTAAACGAAAGTTATTTTAACCCTTGCGGAATGAAAAATCCAACTGGTGGAGATGATATTGATCCAAATGCACATTATAGATTTAATAATTGGGAAGAGGGAGTTAAAGCTCACTTAGATCATCTAGCATTATATGCAGGAGCAAGTGGTTATCCAAGGATAAATACATTTGATCCAAGACATTTTTCATATTTATTGGGAACTGTTAAAAATGTAAATGGTCTTTCAGGAAAATGGGCTACTGATTTAAAATATGGAGAAAAAATCTTAAAAAATTATAAAGAGATTTTAGCGATGAGTAAAAAACCATCAAAAATGTGGGTAAGTAATCCAATAAATGATCAACATGTAAGTAGTGATTTGAAAATTAAAGGTTGGGCATTAGATTCTTCAGGAGTTAATAATATAAAGGCATATATAAATGGAACGCTGGTAGGAAACTTTAAAATAGGAATAGCAAGTCCTGATGTTAATAATTTATATCCAGGATATCCAGACAGTAAAAATGCATATTTTGAAGGAGAGATTCCGTATTCAAAAATTCCTAATGGAACTTCGAAAATTATTTTTGAGGTATTAGGACAAGATGGAAGCAAACAAAGACAGGAAATTAGTGTGAAAAAAGGGAAAAAACCATCAAAAATGTGGGTAAGTAATCCAATAAATGATCAACATGTAAGTAGTGATTTGAAAATTAAAGGTTGGGCATTAGATTCTTCAGGTGTTAGTGATATAAAGGCATATGTAAATGGAATGCTAGTAGGAAACTTTAAAATAGGAATAGCAAGCCCTGATGTTAATAATTTATATCCGGGCTATCCAGATAGTAAAAATGCATATTTTGAAGGAGTGATTCCATATTCAAAAATTCCTAATGGAACTTCGAAAATTATTTTTGAAGTATTAGGAGAAGATGGAAGCAAACAAAGACAAGAAATTAGTGTGAAAAAAGGAAAAAAACCATCAAAAATGTGGGTAAGTAATCCAACAAATAATCAGTATATTAATAAAGATATAAGTGTTAAAGGTTGGGGATTAGATGATTCAGGTGTTAGTGATATAAAGGCATATATAAATGCAACATTGGTAGGAGATTTTAAAATAGGGATAGCAAGTCCTGATGTTAATAATTTACATCCAGGATATCCTAATAGTGGGAATGCTTATTTTGAGGGGGTTATTCCATATTCAAAAATTCCTAGTGGAGTTTCAAAAATTACTTTTATAATGACAGGAAAAGATAATCAAAAAACTGAGTTTGAAGTTATAGTAAGATCATTGGATGTTGTTGATTTGAATTTTGATTTTGATTTCGGATTAGAAGGACCAAGTCCAAATAATCCAAATAAAATAATTCTTCATCATGCAGCTGGAAATGCTACAGCAGCTTCAGTTCATAAATTCCATAAGTTTACAAATAAGTGGGCTGGAATAGGATACCATTTCTATATTCATAAAGATGGAACTATTTATAAAGGAAGAGAAGAAAATTGGAGAGGAGCTCATGCAGCTGATATTCCAAGTACACCAGGTTATAATGACGGAAATCCATTAAATGATACAAATGCAACATCGATAGGAATTGCAGTTCAAGGTAATTATCATCCAGAAACTAATATACCTGTTGATAAGGCTATGCCAAAAGCTCAAGAAGATGCAGTTGTTAAAGTGGGACAGTATTTAATTGAGAAATATGGAGTTATGCAAATATTAAAACATGGAGCACCTACGATAGGACATACAAGTTGTCCAGGTAATTATTATCCATTCGATAGAATAAAAGCTAGAGTTTTATCAAAGTACATTTATGGAGTTTATAATACAGATCTATAAAATGGACAAGCTATTTTAGTTAAGAAAGGACAAGCAATTTTAAATTGCTTGTCCTTTTTGTATATTTATATATTTTTATTAAACCATCTCTCTACTAGTATCAGAAGTTTTTTTAACAAAAACACTTGATACTACAAAAGCTACAACTGCTGGTATTACCCAACCAAAGCCAGTTTCATACATTGGTAAAACTGATAGTACATTATTTAATGATGGAACAAATCCAGCAACAAATGTTAATATGCTAACAGCAAGTGTTACGTAAACTGATACTCTATAAACCATCTTACCTTTTATCCATTTATCTGCAAGGTTTAAAAGTATTAGTACGATTGTGATAGGGTAGATTATGTTAAGTATACTTGCTGAGAATGATACGATCTTATCAAGTCCCATGCTAGCGATACAAATACTTGCAACACACATTACAATTACATTTACTTTATATTTAAGCTTTCCGTTTGAAATTCTTTCAAAGAATTCTCCACCAGCTGATAAAAGTCCAATAGATGTTGTGAAACATGCAAGTCCAAGAGCTATTCCTATAGCTATTTTTCCGATATTTCCAAGTATTGATTCTGATAAGAATAATAGTAATGCAGAGTTTGACATTCCGTTTGCAAGCATACCTGTTTTTGATCCAAGAACTATAAGTCCTCCGTAAACAACTCCAAGTCCAACTATAGCAATAATAGAAGCTCTAACAGTTACTTTAACAATTTGGTTTTCTTTATAACCTTTTGATTTAACTGCACCTATTATAAGTGAAGCAAATATGATTGATGCAAGAGCATCCATTGTTTGGTATCCTTCGATTAAAGAGTGTGATAATGGATTTATAACACTTGCTGAAGAGTGTCCAGCAACAGGGTTTACAATTCCTTTAACGATAAGAACTACAAGGATGAATAAAAGCACTGGTGTTAAAAATTTACCAATTGTCTCAATAATTTTTGAAGGTTTTAAAACAAATATTAAGTTAATAGCAAAGAATATAATTGTAAATAATAATGGATTAAAGTTTGAGAAGTTTGGTAAGATTGAAATCTCAAAAGTTGTAGCTGCTGTTCTTGGAATAGCAAGCAGTGGTCCAATCATTAAGAATAAAACAATTGAATAAATTTTTGAGAAGTTTTTACCAACTTTTAAAGACATTTCTTCAAAGTTTCCATTATTTTTTGTAGCAGCTAGAAGACCAAGTAATGGAAGTCCAACTCCTGTTATAGTGAATCCAATAATTCCAAGCCAGTAATGTTCACCTAGGAGTTGTCCTAAAAATGGTGGGAAAATTAAATTACCTGCTCCAAAGAACATTGAAAATAATGCAAATCCAATAATTAAATAATCTCTAGTTTTCTTGTTCATATAGTATGCCCCCTCTTTATTAAACCTTGATACCTGAATTTTCTTAGAAAGCTCAGGGGGTTTTGTTAGTAGTATAGTATTTTAAAATTTCCAATTTCATTTATAATGTGAGGGAATTTTAAAATGCTACCTTGATAAATAATTATAATTACATGTTCAAATTTACTTTGAACTAAGCTCTTATTTGTTGTTGAATTAATAATAACAAAAAAAATTTAACGATTCAATAACTTTGATAGCTTCAAAATGATGAATGGATAAAATTTAACATTTTAAATTATCAATTTGATAATTAAAATGTTAAAAAAGTAAATGAATAATAACAAAAATGCCATATATGAGGTTTTCATTATGAATTTATCAAAAAATATTGCTAAAAATCTAGAATGAAAACTTTTTGTAAAGAATTTAAATTAAATAATAGCTAGAGTGAGAAAATGAATGTAAAAGTCTACAAAAGATGTTTAGTTTACAGTAATTATGCTATAGGAGGTAAGGAGAGAACTAAGGCTAATCGACAAAGACAAACACTAGGAGTATAATACATTGAACAAAATAGAATATAGAGGTGTAAAGATGGACAGAGAATCCCTTAGTGGGAATATTTTAATTTTTTTAATTTCAGCAATTATGATTTTCGTTTCTATAAAATATTTAGGGCATGATAACATGATGGTTGGAATTACAGGGTTATTTCTTTTAATAGCGATAGTGAACAAAGATTTTTCGAAAATTCCTATAAGATCAATTTTGAAGATATCATTTTTAACAGGATTTATAGGATTTGTACCATATTTAGTTAATCTAAATATATGGACAGGATTCTTTATAAATTTTTTAGCTATATTTATAATGATTTATTTAGTTGTGTATACACTTAATAAGACAATCTATTTTCCTTTTCTTTTTGGATATACACTACTTTTATTTACAAATGTTACAGGTACGGATTTAAGAGATAGAGTTGTTGGAATGATAGTTGTTGGAATGGTAGCTGTTATTTTTAGAATCATTTTAGCTAAGATTTCTAAGAAAAAAGAAATAGAAAATTCAAGTCTGCTTAAAATAATAGACTCCTTAATTATAAACATAAGTAATTTTAGTAGTGGTGAGATTATACATAAAGATTTTGATAAGTTTAAAGAACTTAGTACAATTTGGAGTAGAGATATTTTAGAGAAAAGAAATAATAGTTTTTATTTAAGCGAAGAAGAAAACATAGAACTTAATCTTATAGCGTCACTTGAACATATAGGAAATCTTTCGCTTGAGTTTTCTAAAAAGGTAAATGATGATAGAAGTGAGTATAGAGATTTACTTCTTGATATTAGTATATTACTTTCAAAACTTAAGGGGTTTATTAATAAGGCTCATGGCATTGAAAATTTAGATAAAGAACTTACACGCCTTAATGAAAAATATTCAGGAAGGAAAGGTGAGCTTGAAGTTTATGAAATTCTTGAAAGTTTAAGAGTTATAGATAAGCTTACTGATGAGTTAGTAATGCTTAGAAAAAGTAGAGCCAAAACATATAAGATCTTATCAGTTAAAGAATTTAAAAGTGAAATAAAAGAAAGTATAAGATTATTAAAAGGTGATTTTAATAAAAATTCTGTGAGATTTATTTTTGCTTTTAGAACAGCACTTCTTGTTGCAGGTGCTTATTTTATTGTTAGGTACTTTGATTTAGCACTTGGAAAATGGATGGTCTTTACAATAACATCAGTTTCACAGCCTTATAACAATACTGTTAAAAATAGGGCAAAGGGAAGAATAATTGGAACGCTTGTTGGTGCAGTTATTTATCTACCTTTATCAATGGTGTTTGTGAATATTGAACCAAGGATTGTAATTCTTGCAATTGCAGTATTCTTTATGATTAATTTTAAAAATTATGCATACAGCACAGCTATGCTTACAGTTTTTTTCCTTGGTGTTGTAACAATAGATGTTAAAAATATAATGCTTTATGCAGAAGATAGAATATTCTTTGTTGTACTTGGAGTACTTGTAGTATTAATAGGTAATAAAATTATTTTCCCATATAGCCTTGAGAAAGAAACTAATATCTTAGTGGGAAAATATCATAAAGTATGTGGTGAAATATTGGAAAAAACAATGAATTTATACACTCAAAGTGGTGTTAGAGAAGAGATAAAAAGACTTATAATCATAGCTAAAGGTTTTGAGAATAAAATGATTATAAATAATACAGCTTTAGACAGTGATTTATTAAGAGAATTTAGAAATGAACAAAGAATGTTTTTATCTAATATTCACAATATATTAAATAGGGTTGAGTATTCAGATAACACACTTATGAGTAATGGACTTCAAAGAATGGAAAGAATAAAACTTATGAAAGTTGAACTTGAAAGTATAGAAGTAGAAGATAAATATTCAAGTGAAAAAGTTCTAAATAAATATATTCAAGATATAAAAAAACTTAGTGAGAAGTTAATTTATCTTGATGTATATGAGATGATCAAATCACATAAAAAAAGTGAAAGTTTGAAAAAAACACTCATAGGTAAAATTTAAAAATAAAAAAATTATATACTGATATAAAATTAAATAAAGAAATACTAAATAGACTATATTTTCTAAAATTATTATATAGAATTAAAAATTTTATAATAATTGAAGAGAGCATAGTCTTTTATTTTTATTTGAGAATAAAGATATTATGAGTTTTATATATTATGTTGAAATAAAGTTTTATAAAACATATAATTTCCATATAAAGTAAAATTGTGAGGGGGAATTAAAATTTTTAAGTTAGTGAAAAATAATATTGACAAGTAGATCTAGAAATAAAGATGAAAGAATATATAAAATAATATGCTATAATAAGTATTAATAAAACTAAGAATAGAGGTGAAATAAATGCCTGTAATAACTAGATTTTATGGAATCATAATTAAAATGTATCCAAATGATCATCTACCTCCACACTTTCACGCAATGTATGGAGAATATGCAGGACTAATAGATATAAGAAGCTTAGAAATGTTAGAGGGTGATTTACCTAAAAGAGCTTTAAAACTTATAAAAGAATGGTCTTGTGAGCATCAAAAAGAGTTGATGGAAATGTGGGATACAAAATCATTTAAAAAGATAAGGGGGCTTGAATAGTGTACCCTAAAATTAAATCAATAAAGATATTAAATAATTTTAAACTTCAAGTTCTATTTGATAATAGTGTAACTAAAATAGTTGATTTTACTAAAAAATTTGATGAAAGTATTTATGAAGATTTACAAAATGAAATACTATTTAGACAGGCTAAAGTTGATAGTGGTGGATATGGAGTTAGTTGGAATGATGATATTGACATTAGTGAGTATGAACTTTGGAATATTGGAATAAAAAGTAGTGAAAGTGACTTAACTTTATAGGTGTTTGTTTAATAAAGACATAAGTTTGCTTTATATACTACAAAGGAAATTTTAGATTGTAGACAAAAGGTATATTCTTAATTTAAGGAATATACTTTTTTTATTAGCTTTATTTTATTAAGTATTTTTTGTGATAAAAAATAGTTTTAAAAAAGATGTTTAATAAAATAAATTTATATAATTTTATGATTTGCTATCTAAAGTTAGAAAAATAATATTGACATTTTGATAATCAAACTATATTATTTAATTATATTTTAAGATAGTTTGATTATCAAAATATGTTGAAATTTAGTCCAAAAAGCTTTTAAAACTTTGTTTTTAAAAGCTTTTTTCATAGAAATAATTGAAAATATGAATTATAGGATAAATTTAAAGTATACATAAGAAAAAATAGTTTTAACTATAGAAAATGATTCATATATATATCGGGGGGAATATGTAATGATAAATATAAATGAAATAAAAGATAAGGTTTTAAATGGATATAAGATTACTAAAGAAGAGGCTTTAGAGTTATATAAAGCACAGGATATAGAAATACTTAAAGCTGCTGCTAATGAGATAAGAGAAAAGCTTTGTGGAAAAAGTGTAGACCTTTGTTCGATAGTTAATGGCAAGAGTGGCAAGTGTTCAGAGAACTGTAAGTACTGTGCACAGTCAATTCATTTTAAAACAGGGGTTCAGGAATATCCATTAATGTCTTATGAAGAGGTTGAAAAAATTGCTAGAGAGAATGAAGAAGAAGGAGTTAATAGATTTTCTATTGTTACTTCAGGGAAAGGACTTTATGGAAAAGATTTTGATAGAGTTGTAGATTATTATGATAGATTAAATAAAAACTGTGGAATTAGTCTTTGTGCTTCACATGGAATTGTTGATAAGGAATCTTTAGACAAACTTAAAAAAGTTGGAGTTAAAAGATATCACCACAACCTTGAAACATCAGCTAGATACTATGAAGAGATTTGTACAACTCATACGTACCAAGAAAGAATTGATACTATTAAGTATGCTAAGGAGCTTGGGCTTGAGGTTTGTAGTGGTGGAATCATAGGAATGGGAGAAAGTGTTGAGGATAGAGTTGAACTTGCTTTAACTTTAAGAGATTTAGAGATTAAATCAATTCCTGTAAATGCTTTAATGGCGATTCCAGGAACTCCACTTGAAAAGCAAGAAAACTTAAGTGAAGGGGAAATTTTAAGAAGTATTGCTATGTTTAGATTTGTTAACCCAACTGCGAATATCAGACTTGCAGCAGGAAGAAATCTTTTAACAGGTTTTGGAGAAAGTGCTTTTAAAGCAGGTGCTAATGCTACAATCACAGGAAATCTTTTAACTACTTGTGGAAATAAAATTAAAGATGATAAAGAAATGATTAAAAATATAGGGTTAAAGGTTGGTAAGCAAAATGGATAAAGGAATTTTTGTTTTAGGAACTGATACGGATGTAGGAAAAACTTTTGTAAGTGGGCTTATACTTAAAAAGCTTATAGAAGATGGGGTAAATGCAGGATATTATAAAGCAGCTTTGAGTGGATCAGATGATGGCATCCCCGGGGATTGTAAATTTGTATGCGAAGCATCAGGACTTAAGGCAGATTATGATAAGATGGTTTCTTACACACTTAAAAATCCTTATTCACCTCATCTTGCAAGTAAGGTTGAAAGTGTTCTAATATCATTTGAAAAGATAGAAAATGACTACCATAACATAACAGAAGAATACGATTTTGTTTTATGTGAGGGAAGTGGCGGAGTTATCTGTCCTATAAGCTTTGAAAATGGAAATGAAATAATGCTTGAAGATGTTGTTAAGATGGCAAATCTTCCAATAGTTCTTGTAGCAAGAGCAGGACTTGGAACTATAAATCATACTGTTTTAACAGTCAGTTATTTAAAGCAAATGGGACTTACTATTAAGGGAATCATTTTAAATAATTTTGATGAGTTTAGTCTTATGCATAATGATAATAAGAGAACTATAGAAAGACTTACAGGAATTAAGAATATAGTGACTGTACCAGAAACATTAGATGTTAATGATTTGAATTTATATGATTTAGGGAGATTAATCTATGAGTAATTTTAGAAAGCAAGAGTTAATAGAAAAAGATTTAAAATATATATGGCATCCTTGTTCACAGATGAAAGACTACGAAGAGCTTAGTCCAATCATTATAGAAAAAGGGAAAGGTCCGTATCTTTATGATCTTGATGGAAAGAAGTATTTAGACTGTGTAAGTTCATGGTGGTGTAATCTTTTTGGGCATTCAAATGAAAGATTAAATAATGCTTTAAAGAATCAAGTAGATAAGCTTGAGCATGTTATATTTGCTAACTTTTCTAACCTTCCAGCTATTGAACTTTGTGAAAGACTTGTAGAAGTTACGCAGGATAACCTTCAAAAAGTATTCTTCTGTGATAATGGTTCATCAGCAGTTGAGGCAGCTCTTAAAATGAGTTTCCACTATCATATGCAAAGTGGAAAGCAAAATAAAAAGAGATTTATAGCTTTAGAAGATGCTTATCATGGAGAAACTATTGGTGCTTTATCAATGGGGGATTTAGATATTTATAGTGAAGTTTATAAACCATTAATGATAGATGTTGAAAGAGTACAAGCTCCAGATTGTTATAGATGTCCATATTTAAAAACTAGAGAAAACTGTTCTTGTGAATGTTTTGAACATATGGAAAAAGCAATAAAAGAAAATGCTGATGAAGTTTCAGGAGTTATAGTTGAGCCACTTGTTCAAGGGGCAGCAGGGATGAAGATTTATCCACCACTATATCTTAAAAAACTTAGAGAAGCTTGTGATAAGTATGAGGTTCATTTAATAGCAGATGAAATTGCAGTTGGATTTGGTAGAACAGGTAAGATGTTTGCAACACAGAATGCTGGAATTAGTCCAGATTTTATGTGTCTATCAAAAGGAATTACTGGTGGATATATGCCAATGGCAGTAGTTATGACAACTAATGAGGTTTATGATTGTTTCTATGATGATTACAATAAATATAAAGCCTTCATGCACTCACATACTTATTCAGGAAATGCTTTAGGATGTGCAGTAGCAGTTGAAGTTTTAAATATATTTAGAGATGAAAATATATTAGAAATGATTAATAAAAAAGGAGAAATCCTAAATGCTAAATTAAAAGAAGCTTTACTTGAACATAAGAATGTTGGAGAAATCAGAAATATAGGAATGATTAATGCAATAGAACTTGTAACAGATAAAGATACAAAAGAAAGTTTTGATTCAAAAGATAGAATAGGATATCAAATCTATAAAAAGGCTTTAGATAGAGGATTGCTTTTAAGACCTCTTGGGAATATTCTATACTTTAATCCACCTTATGTTATAAATGAGGAAGACATGGACTTTATGGTAGAGCAAACAAAAAATAGTCTTATAGAAATTTTAGGTGAGTAAATAAAAAATTGAATGAGTAAATTGTTATGACAAAAGACTCCAGAAATAAATTCTGGAGTCTTTTATTAATGTTTTGATAAATTAATATAAAATTTGAGAAAATGATATGAAAAATTACTAATTATGCCTAAAAAACTACTAGTTAGGTAAAATTATTTCAAATTAAATCATATTTTGATATAATTTGGTAATGGGGTGGTGTAATGAAGTTTATAATATGCGATGATGAATTAATACAAAGAGATATATTGAAAAAATATATAAAAGAAATAATGAGTGATGGCAAATATCAAATTTTAGAATTTAGCTCGGGGGAAGAGTTACTGAATAATTATCCGATAGATACTACAATAATTTTTCTAGATATAAAGGTAAATATTAGAGTGTGGGAAGGGATGCATTCTACGGATAAACATTCAGCTAGAAAGT
>JBOGAY010000243.1:0-9153 GCA_051655925.1 Sarcina sp.
AGCAAATCTTGATAGAATATTTGGGAAAGCAAAAGGAAGAGTTATAACAGCTACATTTGCTTCTAATATTCATAGAATTCAACAAATAATACAATCAGCAGAAAGATACGGAAGAAAAGTAGCTGTATCTGGAAGAAGTATGGAAAACATTATGCAGGTTGCAGTTGAACTTGGATATTTAAAAGTTGAAAAGGGAACACTTGTTAATATAGATAGCATAAATAAGATGCCAGCAGAACAAATTGCAGTTATCACAACAGGTAGTCAAGGTGAACCAATGTCAGCGCTAGCTAGAATGGCAGCATCAGAGCATAAAAAACTTAATGTTATGCCAGGTGATACAGTTATAATTTCTGCAACACCAATACCAGGAAATGAAAAGCTTGTTTCGAAGGTAATTAACCAATTAACTAAAAAAGGTGCAGAAGTTATATATCAAGCATCAGAGGGAATACACGTATCAGGACATGCTTGTCAAGAAGAATTAAAATTAATGCAATGTTTAGTTAGACCTAAATTCTTTGTTCCTATACATGGAGAATACAGACATTTAAAGAAACATGCACAATTATCACATGAACTTGGAATGCCAGAAGAAAATACATTAATCATAGAAAATGGTGATGTAATAGAATTAACAAGAGATTCTATCAAAAAAACTGGAACTGTTCCATCAGGACAAGTGTTTGTTGATGGATTAGGTGTAGGAGATGTTGGTAACATAGTATTAAGAGACAGAAGACATTTATCACAAGATGGTATAGTAGTTGTCGTTGTTACTATGGATAAAGCTGGCGGATACATTGCATCAGGTCCAGATATAATTTCAAGAGGATTTGTATATGTAAGAGAATCTGAAGATCTTATGGGTAAAGCTAAAAATGTTGTAAGAGATGCTTTAGTTGATTGTGAAGAGAATAATGTTAAGGATTGGGCTACAATTAAGTCCACAATAAGAGATGTACTAAAAACATACTTATATGAGAAGACTAAGAGAAGAACAATGATATTACCTATAATTATGGAAATATAATTAAAATATTATTTAGGTGAGTTTTCAAAAATATATCTATTCAATAGAGTAAAGTTTTGAAAAAAATAAATTTTATTAAAATTACCTTTAACAATAATTTTTATATGGCTAATTATTGTTAGATATTATTTGCATAAATCTTAAAGTTAGATTTTTAATGGTTGACATTTTAAAATTAAAGCATTAAAATTCTATAGAGAGAAAGAAAATTGGGTACTGGCATAAGTATCCAATTTTTTATGCGATAAAACGCACTAAAAGTTTGGAGGAAAAATAATGAGCAATTTTGTAAGAGAAGATATAAGAAATATCGCTATAATAGCACACGTTGACCACGGTAAAACAACTTTAGTTGACGCATTATTAAAGCAAAGTAATACATTTAGATCAAATGAGAAGGTAGACGAAAGAGTTATGGACTCAAATGATTTAGAAAAAGAAAGAGGAATCACAATTCTTTCAAAGAACACATCAGTTGAGTATCAAGGTGTGAAAATTAATATTATAGATACACCAGGACACGCAGATTTCGGTGGAGAAGTTGAACGTGTACTTAAAATGGTAGATAGTGTTATATTAGTTGTTGACTCATATGAAGGGCCAATGCCACAAACTAAATTCGTTTTAAGAAAAGCATTAGAGCTTGGATTAAATCCAGCTGTTGTTATAAATAAAATAGATAAATCAGATGCTAGACCAGAAGTAGTTATTGATGAAGTATTTGAATTATTCTTAGAACTTGGAGCTAATGACGAGCAATTAGACTTCCCAATAATCTATGCTTCAGCTAGAGATGGTATCTGTACAAATGATTTAGATACACCAAAAGATAACATGAAAGATTTATTTGATTTAATAGTTGATCATGTACCAGCACCAGTAGGAGATAAAGAAGCACCACTTCAAATGTTAGTTACAACTCTTGATTCAAGTGAATACGTTGGTAAAATAGCTATCGGAAGAATTGAAAGAGGAACAGCTACAAGAAACCAACAAGCTGCAGTCGTAAGAGAAAATGGAGAAGTTGTTAAATTCAAAATCTCAAGCTTATTTGGATACAAAGGTCTTAAGAGAGAAGAAATTGAAGAAGCTACAATTGGTGATATAATTGCTATAAGTGGTATAAATGATGTTAATATAGGTGAAACAATAGCAGATGCAGGAACACCAGAAGCACTACCATTTGTTAAAATAGACGAGCCTACATTAAGTATGAACTTTATGGTTAATAACTCACCATTCGCTGGTAAAGAAGGAGATTTCATTACATCAAGACACTTAAGAGATAGATTAATGAAAGAACTTGAAACAAACGTAAGTTTAAGAGTTAGAGAAATTACACCAGAATGTTTCGAAGTAAGTGGTAGAGGAGAACTTCACTTATCAATACTTATTGAAACAATGAGAAGAGAAGGATTTGAACTTCAAGTTTCAAAACCAAACGTTATCTTCAAAGAAGAGAACGGAGTTAAAGTTGAGCCAATGGAGTACTTAACAATAGATGTTCCAGAAGAATTTATGGGACCTGTAATGGAAAAATTAGGACCAAGAAAAGGTGAAATGGTAAACATGACATCAGCAGTTAATGGATATTCAAGACTTGAGTTTAGAATTCCTGCTAGAGGACTTATCGGATTTAGAAATGAATTTATGACAGATACTAAAGGTAATGGAATCATGAACCACGTATTTGATGGATATGAAAAAGTTAAAGGTGATATGCCAGCTAGAAGTAGAGGATCACTTGTAGTATTTGAAACAGGAACAGCTGTTGCATATGGATTATTTAATGCTCAAGATAGAGGAACATTATTCATAGGAGCAGGAACAGAAGTTTATGCTGGAATGGTTTGTGGAGAATGTGCTAGAGCAGAGGATTTAGAAATCAATATTTGTAAGAAAAAACAACTTACAAACACAAGATCATCAGGAGCAGATGATGCTTTAAAACTTGTACCTCATAGAGAGATGTCTCTTGAGCAATGTTTAGAATTTATAGCTAATGATGAACTAGTTGAAGTTACACCACAAAGTGTTAGAATCAGAAAGAGTATTCTTGATCCAACAGAAAGAAGAAGAGCTTCAAGAAAATAGTTTATTAATTTGTAGAAAAACATTATAATATATAAGAATAGCCAAAGTATTTTGGCTATTTATACTATATAATAGGGGGAGTTCTATGAATAAAGGAATGAAATCCAAAATAATATTGGCAATTGTCCTAGTAGTAGCAATAATAATTGCGATTATTGGAGTTTTTACTTTTAAGTACACAGAAAATAAAAAAAGTCCTTTTAAAACAACAACTAAAGTATTAGATATTAATGTGCAAAAAGGTGAGTATTTATACACTGTTTTAGATCAATTAGAATCTAAAGGTATAGTTAAAAATACGTTTTTAACTAAGATGTATTTAAAGTTAAATCCTTCAGAAACAGATATTAAGCCAGGAGATTATGAGATTCCAGGCAACATAAGTTTAGATGGATTTGTAAATATGCTTGTAAAAGGTGAAGTTGCAACTTATAAAGTAACTTTCCCAGAAGGTTTTACAATACAGCAAATGGCAGATAGATTACAGTCAGATGGCGTAATGAAAGCTGATGTATTTATAAATGCCGTTAAAAATTATCCATTACCTAGTTATATCAAGCCAAATGCAGAAAGAAGATATAATCTAGAAGGATATTTATATCCCGATACTTACAATATTCCAAAAACAGCTACTGCAGATGACGTAATATCAATGATGTTAAATCAATTCCAAAAAGAAATGGAAGAAGCACAACAAGTTACAGGTGTAAAAGTTACGCCTGCAGACTATGGAAAAATTGTGACAATAGCATCTATGATAGAAGGAGAGGCTAGTACACAACATGATAGGGACCTTGTTTCTTCTGTTATATACAACAGATTGAAAATAGGTATGCCTTTACAATTAGATGCAACTGTATTATATGCAATGGGAGAACATAAATCTGTAGTATACAATAATTACTTAAAGATAGACTCACCATATAATACTTACAAAGTTCCAGGGTTACCAATAGGGCCAATAAATAATCCAGGAATTGAATGTTTAGAAGCAGCAATGAAGCCAGCACAGTCAGATTATCTATATTACGTTTTAAGCCCAGGAAGTGATCAACATTTCTTTACAAATAATTATAGTGATTTTGAAAAAGCAGCTGCCAAATATACAGAGTATATAAATAAACAGCCAAAACAAAACTAAGATTAAAGGAGTTTTAATCAGTGAGTGGAGTAACTTTTGACTATATGGAAAAGTACCTAAGAGGTTTAATTCCAGATAGAGAAAATGAATTCAAAGAATTAGAAAACTTTGCTGAAGAAAACATTGTTCCTATAATCCAAAAAGAAAGTGGCAAGTTTCTAGAAGTCATGGTTGCTATGCAGAAACCAAGAAGGATTTTAGAACTTGGCACTGCTATTGGATATTCTTCAATGCTTATGAATAAAACTATGAAGGGAGAATGTTTTATTACAAGTATTGAGAGAGATGAAAAAATGATTTCTTATGCTAAAGCAAATATAAAAAAATATAATCTAGAAGATAAAATTGAAATATTAGAAGGTGATTGTTTAGAGCATTTAGAACAATTGACTGAAAAATATGATATGATATTTATGGATGCAGGTAAGGGTCATTATAATCATTTCTTACCACATTGCCTTAGATTGCTTGAAAAAGATGGAGTTCTAATAGCAGACAATGTATTATTTAGAGGTATGATTGCTTCTGATGACTTAGTTAAGAGAAGACAAATCACAATTGTTAGAAGAATGAGATCGTATCTTGAAATGGTATCAAACTCAGATAATCTTATAACAACAATCATTCCAATGGGAGATGGAATCGCTGTAACTAAGAGGAGGAATTAACAATGAAAAAACCAGAGATACTTGCGCCAGCTGGTAGTTTAAGTAAATTAAAAACAGCTATTGATTACGGTGCAGATGCCGTTTATTTAGGAGGAAGCCAACTTAATCTTAGAGCTTTTGCAGATAATTTTTCAAATGAAGAAATAGCAGAAGGGGTTAAGTATGCTCACGAAAGAGGAAAAAAAGTTTATGTTGTAATGAACGTTTTTGCTAGAAATGGTAATTTAAAAGGAGCTCCAGCATATATTAAATCTCTTTATGAGGTTGGAATAGACGCTATAATAGCTGGGGATCCAGGAATCATAGCTATAGCTCAAGAGGTAGCACCAGAACTTGAAATACATTTAAGTACACAAGCTAACAATGTAAACTGGAAAGCTGCTGAATTCTGGTATAAGCAAGGTATTAAAAGAATAGTTCTTGCAAGAGAACTTAGCTTTAAAGAAATTGCTGGATATAAGGAAAACTTACCAGAAGATTGTGAACTTGAAGCATTTATACATGGATCAATGTGTATTGCGTACTCAGGAAGATGTCTTATTTCTAACTATATGTTAGGAAGAGATGCTAACAGAGGAGCTTGTTCAAACGCTTGTAGATATAAGTACTACATAATGGAAGAAACAAGACCAGGAGAATTATATCCAATCGTAGAAGATGAAGATGGAACATACTTAATGAACTCAAAAGATTTATGTATGATAGATCATATTCCGGAACTTGTTGAGAGTGGAATTAATTCATTTAAGATAGAAGGAAGAATGAAGAGTGAATTCTATGTGGCTTCTATAGTTAAAGCATATAGAGAAGCTGTTGATGCTTATTTTGAAGATAAAGAAAATTATGTATTAAATCCTAAACATAAAGAAATACTTATGAGAATAAGTCATAGACAATATGAAAAAGGATTCTACTTTGGTAGAAAAAATAATACTGAAATATTTGAAACAACTTCTTATGTAAGAGATTTTGATATTGTTGGTGTTGTTCAAGATTATAATGAAGAAACTAAAGTTGCAACAATACTTCAAAAAAATAGAGTATTCGAAGGTGATGAAGTTGAAGTACTAACACCAGATGAAGATTACTATTCATTTATATTAGAAGATATGCATAATGAAGAAGGTGAAAAGATAGATGTTGCAAATAAAGCAACTATGATTTTCACTGTTAAGACAGATAAGAAACTTAAAAAAGATGATATGCTTGTTACAAGTAAAAAAGTGAAACCACTTATGGTGATGACTAACCAAGGAGGCAAATAGGAATGACTAGACCAATACTAATAGGGATTACAGGTGGAACAGGATCAGGTAAGAGTACAATTGCAAAGGAGATATATGCACAATTTAGTGAAGCATGTATCGCTATGATGGAGCAAGATTCTTATTATAAAGATCAAAGTCATTTAACACCAGAAGACAGAAGCAAAACAAACTATGATCATCCAAATGCTTTTGATAATGATCTTTTAGTTAAACATTTAGGGGATTTATTAGAAGGTAAAGACATAGAAAAGCCAGTATATGATTTTACAACTCACAACAGAAGTACTGAAAAGGTAAATGTTGAAGCTAAAGAAATCATAATAGTTGAAGGGATTTTAGTTTTAGAAGACCCAAGAATTAGAGAACTATTAGATATTAAGATCTATGTTGACACAGATGCTGATGTTAGAATTATAAGAAGAATGGTTAGGGATATAAACGAAAGAGGTAGAACAATAGAATCAGTAATAAATCAATACTTAAATGTTGTTAAACCTATGCACAATCAGTTTACAGAACCAACAAAAAAATATGCAGATATAATTATTCCAGAAGGTGGAAGAAATAAAGTTGCTATTGATTTAATGGTCACTAAAATTAAACAAGTAATAGATAAATAATGAATAAAACATTCCTTTTTTGGCTAGTATGTAGCTAAAAGAGGGGTGTTTTTTTGTTTAAAAATAATTATATTTTAAAAGATAGAATTAAAAATTTAAGATTTCTAATGTTATTTATACTAATATGTTTAATTTTTAGAGTTTACTATATTCAAAATAAATATAATCCTGTAGTTACAGGAACAGAAGTTAATAATAGTATAGAAAAAGAAGGCGTTGGTAATTATAACTATTTGTTACTTGATACGAATGGTAAGGATTTAAATGAGTATACAAGAAAATATAAGGTTATTATAGATGGTGATACTTTTAAAATGAATAGTATGAATCAAAATTTAGAAAATTTTATAAGTTTTAATTATATTATGAAAGAAGATGTAAAAGAGTTTGATGCAAATAAAATAACAAGTTCAAGAAATATAAGGTATACATATGATATTTCAGAGGCTACGTATAAAAAAATTATAAAATTAGAAGGAATTAAAGGTATATATGCTTATCAATATGATGAAAAGACGAATATAAATAATTGGAGTATAGAAAGTATGTTAATGAAAGATAAGGCATATAATGCACAAAAACAAAAGGATAATTATATTAAAAGTGAAAATTCGTTAGAGGGACAAATAGCTAAATATACAAAAGAAAATGAAGCTACAACGATAATGTTTGAAAAGGATATTGATGGAGTATATAACGAAGTTAAATATGATATTAATCCTAACAACAATAATATAGTACTTACAATAGATAAAGAATATCAAAATATAATTAGAGATGTTTTAAATAGAAAAGAATATGAAATGTATAAAAATATAGGTGTAGCTTTAGTTAAATCTAAAACAGGAGAAGTTTTAGGTTTAGCTCAAAAGGATGAATTTGCACCGAATCTTATTACTGGTGCAGGAGTTGTAGGGTATGAACCAGGTTCATCATTTAAAATTATAACATTAGGAGCTGCAATTAAGTACAATAATGTAAGTCTTGCGGATAAGTATAAGTGCGAGGGACTTATATGTAAAGATTATAATATTCATGGAGAGATAAATTTACAAAAAGCTATGGAGGTTTCTTGTAATGATATTTTTGCAAAACTTGGTGCACAGGTCGACTATAATCTTTTAATTGAATTTGCAAAGGAGCAAGGTTATTTTCAAAATGTTTTGAACCTTGATACAAGCACAGGGATGGAAAGTGCGGGGATGGTTGCAAATCTTGAGCAGTCACAGGGGAATTTTCCAATAGGACAGGGATGTCAATCAACACCTATACAAGTTCTTGCAAGTATATCTACTATTGTAAATGATGGAATATACACAAAACCTTATATTTTAAAAGAGGTAGAAAATCAAAATGGAAAAATAGTGGAAAAGTTCGATACTCAGAAGAAAGAAGTTTTAACCCAAGAAGATGCTAATGTTATAAAAACATTACTTCGAGATGCCGTTAATAATGGAACAGGAAAAGAAGCCAAAATAGATGGGGTAGAAATTGGAGGGAAAACAGGAACAACAGAATCACAGGAAGATTCATCTCATGGATGGTTTGTAGGGTATTTTAAGATGAATGGTGAATATTATAATATGGTTGTGTTTGTACCTAATATAGAAGGTAAAGGTGAAGATGGAAAAGAACTTGGGGGAGGAAATACAGCTACTCCAATTTTTAAAGAAATAGTTTCAAAGATATTAGAAAATAATTTTAATAAATAAGAAATTTTAACACTTATAAGTCATATACTATATTAAGCATTATTAGGAGGATTTATAAGTGTTTATACTAGGACATGTATTAAATATCATTAGTAGTAATATTTTTTTCGTTGGATATGTTACAGGAAATACAACTTTTCCAAAGCCACTTAATGAAAAAGAGGAGGAATTTTACTTAAATGAATTTAAAGCAGGAAATATAGAAGCAAAAGGAATACTTATTGAAAGAAATTTAAGACTTGTTGCACATATAGTAAAAAAATATTCATTTCCTAATAAAGAGGTAGATGACTTAATTTCGATAGGTACAGTTGGTTTAATCAAAGCAATAGAATCCTTCAATACTGGTAAAGGAACAAGACTTGCTACATATGCAGCTAGATGTATTGAAAATGAAATATTAATGTTATTTAGGAATAGTAAAAAAACAAAGGGTGAGGTATATCTTCAAGATCCAATTGGTGTAGATAAAGAAGGCAATGAAATTTGTCTTATAGATGTACTTAGTAGTGAAGAAGATTCAGTTGTAGAAGCTGTTGAAAGTAGTCTACAAGTTAAGGCTTTATATAATAAAATGAAGCTTGTTTTAAGTGATAGAGAACAAGAGATACTTGCAA
>JBOGAY010000244.1:0-11810 GCA_051655925.1 Sarcina sp.
GTAATCAGATATTTTATTGAGTGTAAAGGTGTCAGCTTAAGAGTGGACCTTTTAAATAGAGGACTTGGAAAGCTTTATGAAATAGGATCAGTTTTGGATTTGATGTTTTTGAAAAAGGAGATTAAATACTATTAACAAAACTTTTACCAAATTTTTATATTTGTTTAACATCACTGTGGTATTTTATATATAAATATTAAATATAATATGAATAGGTTGAGTTCTTGAGAAAACCCAAAGTATTAAAAAATATCTTAGATATTTTTTAATACTTTTTTTTTAAACAAACTTAGGAGGGAATTAAATGAAAAAAAAGTTATTAGCAGTGGCATTGGGAAGTTTATTTTTTATGGGAATGAGTTTAGAAAGTTCAGCTTTTTTCGGAAAAAAAGAGGAGAAAATAGTTCTAGGATTTTTACCAACAGAAGGAAGTGCAGAATTCGAAGGGTTTAGAGATGGATTAGCTGTAGAAATAGAAGCTGCAACAGGTAAAAAGGTTGATATTAGGACTACAGATTCATATGAAGCTCTAATAGATGCGATGTTAGCTGGGGAGATGGATTTAGCTTTTAGTGGGGGAAATCAATATATAATGGCAAAGGATGATTCTAAAGGGAAAGAAAATATAGAAGTTATCTTTACATATGGACCAGATGGAGTTTTAGAAAAGGCGGGATATCAAGGATGGATAGCAACAAAGAAAGACTCAGATTTACATAAAGATATAAAAAAATCAGGAATTGGAGATGATTTAACTCCAGGTGGAAAAGATGAAATTGAAAGAATAAAAATGTTAAAAGATAAAAGATTTTCTTTTGTCTCATCATCATCGTCGTCAGGATTTAAAGTTCCAAGAGCTATTTTAAATAATACGTTTGGACCAGAGGGTACAAAAGAGATAAAAAATAAAGATGATTTTGCGAACCCACAAAAAGTTAATATTATGGATATAACATTTTCTCCAACTGGAGACCATCAAGGAAATATAAATCTTATCTATAATGGTGGAGTGGATGCAGGAGCATTTTGTGAGGGATATTTTGTAGATGGAGTAGATGCTAAAGGAATTGAAGATTTCTATATTTTAGCAAAAAGAATAGTACCAAATGGACCTGTTTGGGCTAATGTAGATAGTTTAGGAAAAGATAATCTTGAGAAAATAAAAGTTCATTTTGATAATTTGAGCTATGACAAAGCTTCTGAGGTAGGAAAACAACTTTGGACTTCAAAAGGAACTCTGTTAAAAGGAAAAAATGAGAAATTCTTATTAGTTCAAGATGGATTTTATGAAATATTGAGACAAATGTAAAAAATATAAAATTTATAAAGGGAGATGGAGATGAAAAAAACTATATTAGAAATAAAAAATCTTTTTAAAACTTATGATGGAAAGAAAAATGTATTAGAAGACATAAGTTTAGAATTTAAAGAGGGAGAATTAATATCAGTTATTGGTTCTTCTGGAGCTGGAAAATCTACATTTTTAAGATGTTTAAATAAAATGATTTCTCCATCTTCTGGAGAGATTTTATTTAATAATGAAAGTTTGGTAAAAGCTAATAAAAAAGAGATAAAAAAAATTAGAACAAAAATAGGAATGATATTTCAACACTATAACATTGTAAAACAACTTACAGTTATAGAAAATGTTTTACATGGTAAATTAGGTCAAATGAGTTCAATAAAAGGCCTTTTAGGTATTTATAGTGAGTATGATAAAAAGGAAGCTTTTGAACTTTTAAAAGAGTTGGGATTAAAAGGACATGAATATAAAAAATGTGGGAATTTATCTGGAGGACAAAAACAAAGAGTTGGAATAGCAAGAGCTCTTATTCAAAATCCCCATTTAATTCTTTGTGATGAACCAATAGCTTCTTTAGATCCACAATCAGCTAAGGTAATTATGGATATATTAAAAGATATATCTGTAAAGAAGGGGATAACATGCGTTGCAAATTTGCATCAAGTGGATGTAGCATTAAAATACTCAGATAGGATAATAGGACTAAAAAATGGGAAAATATTATTTAATGGTCCTCCAAGTAAATTAACTCCAGAAATAGTTCATGAAATTTATGGAGCTAAACACGGTGAGCTAATAGTAGATGAAGAAGTTTCTATAACTTCAAATAAAGTTGTTGCTTAAGGGGAGATTGATGAAATTAGTAATAGATAACTGTATATTTAAAAGAAAGAGAAAGAAAATGATAGGAATTATTTTGACTACTTTAATAATATCTTTAGTTTTTATGATTTTATCAGATTTTCAAATTATTAAAGTAATAGAAGGTACAGGAAAAATAGGGGGATTTTTAAAACAATATTTTCCACCGAAGTTTATTGACTTTAAAAGTACTTTAAGAGAGTTATGGATAACAATAGCAGTGAGTATTGGAAGCACTGTTTTAGCGGCAATTTTCTCATTTTTTATGAGTTTATGTACAAGTAAATCAATTGCTCTGAATAAAACTTTAGGAAAAATATTTACAGGTTTAGGGCTTGTGTGTAGAAATGTTCCCATTTATGTTTGGCAACTTTTATTGGGAATGATATTTTATATGGGAGGATTTTTCTTAGCATTTTTAATAATATTTTTAATATCATTAGGATTTTTAATTAGAGCTTTTACAGAAACTATTGATGAAACTTCTAGTAGTAGTATAGAAGCTTTAGAATCTGCAGGAGCAGATAAATTTGTAATTATAAAAAATGCGGTTATTCCAGATACAATAGCTCAACTTGTTAGTTGGACTTTGTTTTGTATAGAAACAAATATAAGAAGTTCATCATTAATAGGTTATTTAACAGGAGCAGGAATAGGATATTTAATCTCCTTTCACAGAGGATTTAAGAGAGATTTTAATACAACTTTAGGTCTTATTATAGTTATAGGTATAACTCTTATTTTATGGGATTTTTTAAGTAATAGATTAAGGGGGATAATTTTAAATGAAGATTAAAAATGGAAAAATTCAAATAAAAAATTATGACTTACAATACTGGGTATTGCAAGGAGTAATCCTTTTTTTAGGAATAATAACAATTTATTCTTTTACAAAACTTGGTTTGACAGTAGAAAAACATAATCCAATATTTGATTCACATTATTACAGAGTGGGGCAAATGTTTGAAAGTTTTTTGAGATTTAATATCAATTTTAAAAAATATTTTAGTACAATGATTACATCATTTTTATCAACTTTTGGTCTTGCTTTTTTATCTACAATATTAGGACTCTTAATTGGAGGAATTTTAGCATTATTTTCAGCTAGAAATTTATCTAACAAATGGTTAAGTGATATTATTAGGGGAAGTAGTGCAGCAGTAAGGGCTGTCCCAACATTTTTAATAGTGTTACTGTGTATATCAATTTACGGAATGACAGGGACAAGTGCTGTTATAGGAATGACTTTTCATAGTACTGTGTTCTTTGTTAAAGTTTTAGGTGAAACTTTTGAAGAGGTTGAAGAAGGAACTTTAGAAGGAATAAAAGCCTCTGGAGGAAGTTGGTTAAATTTAATACACGCAGTAGTAATACCATCGAGTATTAATAAAATAGTAGCTTGGTCTGCTTTTAGGTTAGAAATAAATTTTGGAGTAGCAGTTATAATGGGACCATTTGCAGCAGTAAAAAATTCATTGGGATCAGATTTGAAAAAGGCAGTTAGTACATATAATTTTACAGAAATTTTCTTTACAATAGGAGTTATATTTATAACAATGTATGTTTTACAATATCTAGCAGATAGACTTAAAAGAAAAGCTAAGATAGATTAAGTTAGGAGGAAAAATTGAAATTTAATAGAACAACACCAGTTATAGTAAATGAGATATATTATGAAAAAGCTTTAGAAAGTAAAAGCCAATTTGTAGTTTTTGAAATGGGTGATTTTATATCTTTAAAAGATAGAGTTGATGAATTAAAAGAAATGAAAAAAGAAGTTTTTGTAAAAATAAATGAAATAGAAGGGCTAAAAGAGGATGATGATGCCACTATGGAGTTTTTAAAAAGTATTGGAGTATTTGGAATAACTTCAAATAAAACCAAGGTTTTAACAAAAGCTAAAAAAATAGGATTGAAAACAGTATATACAGCTTTTGTTTTTGATACAAAATCATTTGGAACAACTTTAAAAAATATAAAAACAATAAATCCAGATATAATAGAGGTGAGACCTGGACTTATGACAAAAGTTATAAAGATAATAAAGGAAGAGAATCCAAATATTCCAATTTGGTCAACAGGACTAATAACAGAAGAAGTGGAAATAGATGAAGCTTTAAATTGTGGAGCTCAAACAGTTGTAACTAGTAAAATAGAACTTTGGTAAAATTTACATTTCTTTTACAAAAAATAAATATTGATTTAACAAAGAGTTGCTATAATAGCATTATAAAAATAAACCAATAAATAACTTTAATACTATGAGGTTGAGACCTTGAGAAAACCCTAAGTGTTGAAAAATCTAATTCTATAGAAATTATAGATGGATTTTTCAATTGCTTAGGGTTTTTTATATTAAAAAATAGGAGGAAATATGAAAAAAAGGAGATTATCTTATATTTTAGCTCATACAAATATAGAGAACTTAAAAAAAGAGGTAGAAAAATTAGAAAACTTATATAGAGTAAGTACAGTAAAAGAACCAGAGATGGGATTGACTATGGTCAAAGTAAAGGATGGTGTTTATAAGGAAAAATTTTATATAGGAGAGCTATTAATAACAGAGTGTTCTGTACATTTAGATGGAATTTTAGGTATGGGAATAGTTCAAGGTGATGACCCAGAAAGAGCATATTTAATGGGAGTTATAGATGCAGCTTTTAATAGTGAAAAAGTTGATAAAGGAGAACTTTTAAAAGTGATTGAAAATTGGGAAAAAACTATAAAAGATATATATATAGAAGAAAAATCTATGGTTGAAGGTTCAAAAGTAAAATTTAATACAATGGGAGTGTAAGAATGAAAATAGAAAAATTTGATTTTGTTCATGATATTCAAAAAATATATAGAAAGTTATTAGATAGTATGTCAAAACCGGGAACAATAAACAATATAGAGAATGAGATTCAAAATTTAGAAGTCTATTCAAGTTTATCTAAAGAGATGATGGCACTAGCATATACTTTACTAAATATAGAAAGTAAGTTTTATATAGAGAATGAAGAGGAAAAAAAATATGTAAAATTACATACTTTTGCTCAAGAAAAAGTTTTAGAAAAAGCAGAATTTATACTTGTTGATTCAAAAAAAGATGGAGAAGAGAAAATTTTAGAAGTAATTGAAAATGCATCTATAGGAACATTAGAAGATCCCCATTTAGGAGCTACTTTAATCATAAGTGTGGATAAAATAACAAATAAAGAAAATTTGATTTTAAAAGGTCCTGGAATAAAAAATCAAACGAGTTTTTCAATAGATGGGTTAAGTGAAAAAATATTTGAAAAAAGAGATTTAATAAATTCAGAATTTCCTTTGGGAATAGACTTTATATTAGTTGATAAATTTGGAAATATTGGTTGTTTACCAAGAACTACAAAATTAGAGGTGAAAAGATAATGGCTTATGTTGCAGTAACAGGTGGAAAAGAAGCGATAGAACATTCAAATAATCTTATAAAATATTACAGAGTAAAAAATGGAAGTGATTTAACTGTAGATATGATAAAAAATCAAATGAGAGGGTTAGTAGATAGAGTTATGAGTGAGGGTGGATTATATTCACCAGAATTAGCTGCACTATCTATAAAACAAGGAGAGGGAAATATAGAGGAAAGTGTATTTTTAATGAGAGCTTTTAGATCTACTCTTCCGAGAAAATACTACTCAAATGTAGTGGATACGGAAAAAATGAAAGTTATTAGAAGAATATCAGCTGCTTTTAAAGATATTCCAGGAGGGCAACTATTAGGACCTACATATGATTATTCTCATAGACTTTTAGATTTTGATTTAATTCAAGAAGAAAATTGTCAAAGTTGGATAGAGAATTTAAAAAAAGAAGTTGAAGAAAATTATATAGATGAAGATATAAATTATCCAAAAATATCTAATTTATTGAGAGCAGAAGGGTTAATAAAAGCAGAGGTTCATGAAAATGAAGAACCCTTTGATGTAACAAGAGATAAAATTTCATTACCTTTACCAAGATCAGCAAGACTTCAAATTTTATCAAGAGGTGAAAGTGGAGCAGTTGCAGCAATTGGATATAGTAGTTTGAGAGGGTTTGGTGGAAATATTCATCCAACAGTAGGAGAACTTAGAGTGGGAAATGTAGAAGTTGATATACCTTATCCATTAGATGAAGAAGAGAGTTATTATATTGGAGAGATGATGTTAACAGAAGTAGAAAATATATTTCCAGAATCTGAAGGTGAAGAGATTGAATTTAAATTAGGTTACGGTTTAGTAATGGGGCAAAATGAGACAAAAGCTATAGCTATGTCAGTATTAGATAGAAATTTAGATATACCAGGAGATACTCCTGCTCAAAATGAAGAATTTGTTTTATATCATATAGATAGTGTAGAGTCATCTGGATTTGTGTCTCACTTAAAGTTGCCACATTATGTAACATTCCAATCAAAACTAGATAGAATAAGAAGCAGTAAAAAAGGAGAAAGATAAATGGCTGTAAAATATAATTATGGATTTTTAGATGAAGATTCGAAAAAAGAGATAAGAAGATCCGCATTAAAAGCATTAGCAATTCCAGGGTATCAAGTTCCTTTTGCTTCGAGAGAATTACCCATTGGAAGAGGATGGGGAACAGGTGGATTACAACTAACTCTAGCTTTAATAGGAAAAGAAGATACTTTAAAAGTAATAGATCAAGGTTATGATGAAAGTGTAAATGCTATAAATTTAAAAAAGTTAATATCAAAGTGTACAGATGTAAAAACGACTACTGATTCAGAAAAGGCAACTTTAATTCAAACAAGACATAGAGTTCCAGAAATTCCAATGAGAAATGATCAAATTTTAATTTTACAAGTTCCAATTCCAGAACCTCTTAGAGAGATAGAAGGAAGTGAAAGTGAAACTAAAAAACTTCATGCAGATACAGAATACAGTGGAGCATGGCTATCTCTTTATGAAGATATTGTAAAATTTGATGAAGTTACACATGGAGCAGATTATCCGACATTAGTAAATGATAGATATATGATGAGTCCTAGTCCTATTCCTAGATATGATAACAACAAATTGAATATGAGTGAAACAACATATTTATTTGGTGCAGGTCGTGAGAAAAAAATATATGCTTTACCACCATATACGAAAGTTGTGTCTTTAGCATTTGAAGATTTTCCATTTGAAGTTGAAGATTTTAAAGGAAAAAGTTGTAAAATTTGTGGTGCTACGGATGTATTTTTAGATGAAGTTTTTACTCAAGATACAGGAGATATTTTTTATCAGTGTTCAGACACAGGTTATTGTGAAAAAAGAAGGGAAGAGGTATAAAAAATGCAAGAAAAACCAATTTTAGAGATAAAAAATTTAAGAAAAAAATTTGGAGAGGGTTGTGATTACTGTTTAGAAAATCCAAAAAGTTTCAAAATAAGCAGGTGTCCAAAATGTGGTACTGTATGGGGATGTAAAGATGTGACTTTTGAGGTATATCCCGGTGAAATTTTAGGAGTGGTTGGTGAATCTGGTTCTGGAAAGTCAACTATGATGAAGTGTTTATACTTTGACCAAGATGTTGACGGAGGAAAAGGTTTAATTGCTGGATATGAAAGTGAAAATATTTTTTCTGAAAGCTCTCAAAAAAGAAGATATATTAGAAATAATTTAATGGGAATGGTATATCAAAACCCATTGTTGGGACTACGTTTAGATTACACAAGTGTAGGAAATATAGCGGAAAAACTTATATCAGCAGGAGATAGAAATGTTAAGAATATGACAGATAGAGCAAAAAAACTGTTGACACATGTGGAAATTCCACTTACTAGAATGAAAGAATTTCCTAAGAACTTTAGTGGTGGAATGCAGCAAAGGGTTCAAATTTCAAAGGCTTTAGCAAATAATCCACCTATTTTATTGTTAGATGAAGTAACTACAGGATTAGATTTATCTGTACAAGCAAAAGTGTTAGATTTAATAAAATCTATTCAAAGAGATTTAGGTGTTTCTATGATTGTTGTTTCTCATGATTTGGGTGTAATAAGAATGTTGGCAGACAGAACAATAGTTATGTTACAAGGAGAGATAATAGAACAGGGATTAACAGATCAAATTTTGGATGATCCACAACATTACTATACTCAACAATTAGTTCATTCGCTTTTATAAAATTGGAGGAAGAAATATGAAAACGTGCATATATAACGGAAAAATAGTAACGCCAAATGAAATAGTAAAAGGTGCTATTTATATAGCAAATGGAAAAATAGAGAAAATAATTTCAGGAGATATACATCAATTAAAAGGTGGTTACAAAAATTTAAATGCCAACGGAAATTGGGTTTTACCAGGAATTGTAGATTGTCATAGTGATGCGGTTGAATTAGAGCTTCAACCAAGACCAACGAGTATATTTTCTATGGATATAGCTTTTAAGGAATTAGAAAAGAAGCTAATATCTTCAGGAATTACAACGATGTATCATTCTCTTTCTATTTCTAAAAATATATTTGGAGAAGAAAAAGTAAAAAAATATTATAGAACATCAAAAGGTGTGGATGAACTATCAAAATGGATTTGTGAAAATAGAAAAGATTCTCTTATAAATCATAAATTGCATATAAGGTATGAAATAGATAATAGAGATGGAATAGATCAAATTAAAGATTTAATAAAAAATGGTAAAGTTGACCAACTTTCGATAATGGATCATACACCAGGACAAGGACAATTTAGAAATTTAGAAAAATATAAAAAGGTTATAGCAGCATATAGAGATTGTTCAGAGGATGAAGCGTTAAAATTTATAAAGGGTTCAATGGAAAATGAAAAAATGTCTATAGAAGAGATTAAAAATATGGTTAAGTTTGCAAGAAGTTATAATATACCAGTGGCATCTCATGATGATGATTTAATTGAAAAAATAGATTTAATAGAACCTTGGGATGTAAAAATAAGTGAGTTTCCAATAACCCTAGAGGTTGCAAAATACGCAAAAGAAAGGGGACTATATACAGTAATGGGAGCACCAAATATTTTATTAGGTGGATCTCATAGCGGAAATCTTTCAGCAGAAGAGGCTATAAAAAGTGAAGCAGTAGATATTTTATGTTCTGATTATTACCCAGCTTCTATACTACATTCAATATTTTATATGAAAAAGAATGGAAGTTGCATAAAAGAAATGACTAAACTGACATCTTTAAATCCAGCTAAGGCTTTATCTATAGATAACTTGACAGGATCTTTAGAGGAGGGGAAAATAGCAGATATTTTAGTAGTTGAAGAAAGAGATAGTTTACCTATTGTAAAAAATGTATTTTCATCAGGAAAGATGATAATGAGTATTGGAGGCTAAAATGGATATATTGACAGAAAAAGGTTTTTTTCATGAGAATTCAGAAATAATAGATACAAAATTTGGAAAATGGAATGAAGTAGCTAAAGAGTGTATATTTTTAGAAAGTGAAATAGGTGATTATAGTTATTTTGGATCTGGATGTGACATAGCTCATACAGAGATGGGAAAGTTTTGTTCGATAGCTAAAAACGTTAGGATAAATCCTGCTAATCATCCAATGGATAGAATTAGTCAACATCATTTTACATATAGAAGGCGAAAGTTTCAAATAGATGAAAAAGATGATGAAGATATTTTTCAGTGGAGAAGAGATAAAAAAGTTATAATAGGGGATGATGTTTGGATAGGGCATAATGCTATTATAATGGGAGGAGTAAAAATAGGAAGTGGAGCAGTTATAGCAAGTGGGAGTATTGTCACAAAAGATGTAGAGCCATATACTGTGGTTGGAGGGGTTCCAGCAAAGTTTATAAAAAGAAGATTTAGTGAAAAAATTTCAGAAGCTCTCTTAAGTATAAAGTGGTGGGATTGGTCACATGAGTTAATAAAAGAGAGATTTGATGAATTTTTAGGCAATATAGAAGGATTTATAAGAAAATACGAAACTAGAAAACCTATACTTGAAATCAAAGGTTTATATAAAAATTTTGATTTATATAACTTAGATGTTGAGATAAAAGGATGTCAAAATATAAACTTTTCAGTTTATGAGGGAGAGTTTATAGGTATAACAGGAACTAGTGGAAGTGGAAAATCTACAATTTTAAAGTGTCTTTATAGAAATTATTTGCCTACAAAAGGTGAAATCTTATATGTTTCAGACAATTATGGACTAATAGATATTGCTAAGGCCAGTGAAAGACAAATGGTTAAAATAAGAAAAGATGAAATTGGATATGTTTCTCAATTTTTAAAAGTTATGCCAAGAGTAACAGCTAAAGAGTTTGTAAAAGAAGCTGTGTTAGAAATAAGTGGAGATAAAGAGTTAGCAGAAAAAGAAGCTTTAAAAATGTTAGAACACTTTAAGATATCAAAAGAGTTGTGGGAAGCTTTTCCTAATACATTTAGTGGTGGAGAAAAATTAAGATTAAATATTGCTAAAGCTATGATAAAAAAACCAAAGCTTTTAATTTTAGATGAACCAACAGCATCTTTAGATAATGGTTCTAAAATATTAGTAAAAGAATTAATAGAAGATTTAAAAAATCAAGGTACAACAATGTTGGGAATATTTCACGATATTGAATTTATGGAAAACGTAATAGATAGAGAATATAATATGTCAAAAGGAAAGATAGAAGCGTAAGGAGAGAGAATGAAAGGTGATTTACATATTCATTCATCAATATCAGATTGTAATTATTCAATAGAAGATATTGTGAAAAAAGCTAAAGAAAATGGAGTAACACATATCTCAATAACGGATCATGATACAATTTTAGGAATTGAAGAGGCTTTAAAACATGGGAAGAAATATGGGATTGAAGTAATACCTGGAGTTGAAATATCAGCATATGATTATAAAAGAGAGCGAAAAGTTCATATATTAGGGTATAAAAATCTAGGCGAAAATGTTAAAAAAATTTGTGAAGAGATTCCTAAAAAAAGAGAAGAACTATCTAGAAAGTATTTTGATGAAATAAAGAAAAAAGGTTATGATATATCTTGGGAAAGAATAAAAAAATATTCTGGAAAAACAGGAGTATTTAAGCAACATATAGTAATAGATTTAATAAAACAAGGTTATACTGAAAAAATTTATGGAGAATTATATCAAAAATTATTTAAAGAAGAAACATCGATAAAAGATATGGAATATATAGATGTATATAAAGTAATCAAAGCTATTAAACAAGATGGTGGAATTGCTATAATGGCTCATCCTTCATTATATAAAAATGAAAAATTAATTACAGAGTTAATTTGTGAAGGTTTAGATGGGATAGAAGTTTATCATCCGAAACATTCTAAAAGAGATATTGAATTGTTGGAAGAAATCGCAAAAAAAAATAATCTTTTGATAACAGGAGGAACAGATTTTCATGGAGATATAGATAGTAAATATATTGAAATTGGAAGTTTTTATTGCAAGGAGGAAAGTTTGAAAAAAATAGTTTAAATATTTTTACGAAAAATTTACTTATAGTTAATAAAAGCTTAACATCTGTATGCTAAACTTACTTTAGAAAATAAAAACTAAGGGGGAGTAAAAATGAGTAAAATGAAGATTAAGTTAGTAACACTAACAGCATTTTTAGCAATGACAGCTGTAACACAAGGGGTACAATTAAAAGATGTAAAGCCAGGATTTGCTAAAAAT
>JBOGAY010000245.1:0-6171 GCA_051655925.1 Sarcina sp.
ATAATATTCAAACATATAATGCTAGTTTAGAACAAGTTGCCAATATAACAACACAAATTTTAGAGCAACAAAAAAATAATCAAAACACCAATACTAATAATGGGAAATCAAATGCACAAAGTTCAATAAATAATACTACTGGAAATAATCAAAATACTAGTGTTAGTAATTTAAATACTAGTGTTAGCAACTCAAATAATAGTGCGAACAATTCAAGTGCTAATAGTCAAGCATCTATTAGTAATAATTAATAAAAATACTTCTATGGAGAAACCTATAGAAGTATTTTTATTTTATTAAAGGTTTATATAAAAATTAAGTAATGACTTATTGCATATTACATAAGTTTTTGAACATATAAATATACATAAATAATATTAAAGGTAGGAGGAGTAAATGGAGGTTTTATCAAAAGCGATAAGTTCGATAACAGCTCAAAATTTTCTAGGGTGGCTTGTTATAGGGATTATCATTGTAACTTTTATATGTGGAATAGTATTGAATGTTATTATTAAGAGATATTATGATGACTTAAGTAATGATGTTTTGGAGGGGACAAGTAGAGAAGGAGAGATTTATTTTAAAACCTTAGAGCTTAATAAAATTTTAGGAAGGTTTAAAAAAAGTACGGAATGTGGAACTGATAATATAAATACTCAAGTAATTATAGAAAAAAATTTAAATGAGAAATTTACAAGACTTGAGAATAAGGCAAAACTTATACCATCAATGTTAATTGCTATGGGACTCTTGGGTACTTTCCTTGGATTAACACTTGCAATCTTTGAAACAAAAGAGGCATTGTCAGGGATAGAAAGTATAAATGTTTTTGCAAAAAATTTACAAGCACCAATAGCTAGTATGGCAACAGCATTTTGGACAAGTATTTTTGGGGTTATCACATCAATGATATTGAATTTTATAAATCAGGGAACTAAACATTCAAAAAATAAATTTTATAATGAGGTTGAAGACTTTTTAGATAATGAGATATTTGCAAATCATGCTAAAACTTTTAATACAATTTTCGAAGAGTTTAGTAGAACTGTTAAATTAACAATGCTTACATTGACAGAGGAAATGACTAATTTGTTTAAAGATGGAGTTGAGGAGCTTGTATCAAAAATAAATTCTAGTTCACTTGATTTAACAGAATCTGCAAATGGGCTTAAAGAATATACAAAAGAATTTAAAGGGCTTGTTGAAACTTTCTCGCATACAGTTCATAGCTTTGAAGCACCTGTTGAATCATTCAATGAATCAGTTTCTAGCTTTGTTATAACTTCAGATAATTTAAGCAGTAGTGTAGATAAAGGATTTAAAGATTTTGTACATTCAGCAGAAAATTTAGATAAGGCAATGTCTGATTTAACATATAGTATAGACAAGTCTTTTGAATCTATGAGTAAATCAATGGATGTATCATTAGAAAACTTATCTGAAAATCTTGGACAATGTTTCACAGGAATATCAGTTAAGTTTGAAAATTCTATGGAAAAAGTTCAAACAGGTTTAGATGATAGTATCAGTAGAATTAGTAATGCAGTACTTACTAATGCAGAAAGTTCTCTTGAAGTTGCAGCTACAATAAAAGAAGAAACTGAAAATATGATGATTAATCAAAATAATATAAAAGATTTAATTGTTGAGGTTAAGAAAAATAATGAAATTAGCAATAAAGAAGTTGTATATCAGAGTGTTGTTTTAAATAAACAGACTAAAGCACTTGATGAGAGCCTTAGACGTTTTGAAAAGAGTTCAGAACATATACCACTTTTTTTAGCAGAAAAGTTTTCTCGTGTTTTAAAAGATTATCTTGATGATGTAGGAATAAAAATTACAGATCATATAGATGATAATATGGGAACAATAAAAAATGAAATAGTAGGTGCAACTAGAACATTAGATGAAACAATAGGAATAATAGATTCTTCAAGAGTGATGATAAATAATACTAATCTACAAAGACAAGTAAGTAATTCTAGGAGTAAAAAATAATGAAAATAAGAAGAAAAAGTTATAGGGAAATAGAAGAAAGTCCATCATATTGGCCATCTTTTGTAGATGTTATGTCTATAACTGCTTTAGTTTTTTTCTTTATAATGATACTTGCTATGGGATTTTTGACTGTATTTGTAGATGATATATCAGCTAAAAGAGAAAAGCTTTATGATAGGATAGAGTTTGAGTTAAAGGAGAATAATGTTGATCCAAATATGATTAGTTTTAATAGGGAAGAGGGGAAAATTGATATTAAAACAGAAACATTTTTTGACACCGATTCTGCACAACTTAAAGGCGAAGGTAAACAGGTTGCTAGGATGTTTGGAGATATATTTGAAGGGCTTTTAAATGTTGAAGAAATTAGTTCAGAGATTGATTATATAGAGATTATAGGACACACAGATTATGCAGGAACAACTTTTGATAACAGAGAACTATCTACTATGAGAGCTATTAGTTTTTTAAATGAAATAATGCCTATGAATAGTGGGTTAGAGAACAAGTATGGTCATAAGTTTAAAGCAGCAGGAATGTCAGAATTTGAAACCAATCCAACTCATGAGGAAAGAAATAAAACTGAAGAGGGTTATAATAAAGTAGATTATGCAGCAGATAGAAAAATAGAAATTAAAATGATATTTAGCAACAAGGACCTAGAAGATGCTATTAAACAAAGATATAAAAATGATAAATAAATAAGTAAAAAAGCAATTCAATTAGGATAGATAATTGAATTGCTTTTATAAGTTAGTGGCTATTTAACTAAACACAGGAACCATAAGGCCTATTAATGAGAGTACCATTACAATAAAGACACCCCAAATAGTTCCGCTTTGATCTAATTTATTTTCATTCATGCAAGATTCCTCCTATGTATATATAAATTTAGTTGCATTTTTAGTATTTGCTAGAATTTTGAAATTATACTAAAGTTTTAGGAATTGTTTAGAGAATATTATAAATATAAATATTATGTGTAATTTAAAGCGAATTTATGTTTTTAGAAAGTGTGTATAGTATAATTTAGAACAGATGAAAAGAATTTTTAAAAGGGGAAAATAAAATATGAAAATTTCAATTAAAGAATATATTACTATGTTTTTTTCATTCTTTAAAATAGGTGCATTTACCTTTGGGGGAGGATATGCAATGATACCACTTATAGAAAAAGAGGTGGTAGAAGAGAAGAAGTGGCTTACAAAAGATGAATTTATAGATTCGCTTGTCGTAGCACAAAGTTTACCAGGGGCAATTGCTGTTAATACATCAATTTTTGTGGGATATAGAATTGCAAAAATTAAAGGTGGAATTATTGCAATGCTTGGTACTATTCTACCTTCAATCATAATTATTATAGGGGTAGCTTTGTTTCTTGCAGATTTTAGAGAAAATAAATATATTAATTTAGCATTCAAGGGAATAAGTGGAGCAGTTCCTATTTTGGTATTAGTAGCAGTTATCTCTCTATCTAAATCTTTTAAAAAAACAACAATGAATATTATTATGTGTATAATGATTTGTATTTTATTAATATTTTTTAATTTAAGTCCTATATTAGCGATTATGATTGGAATAGTCTATGGACTTACATGTTGTTTGAAGAAGGAGGCAAAGATAGATGATAACATTAGTTAAGTTATTTTTAACCTTTCTTAAGATAGGGATGTTTGGATTTGGTGGAGGGTATGCAATGATTCCTTTTATAGAAAGGGAAGTTGTTATAAATAATGCTTGGATTACAGAACTAGAATTTTTAGATATTATAGGAATTTCACAAATGACACCAGGACCAGTAGCAATTAATACAGCAACATTTGTTGGCTTTAGAGTAGATGGGCTTAAAGGAGCGATAATAGCTACTTTTGGAGTGGTTATATTCTCACTTATAGCTGTTGTTTTTATTAGTAAATCAATGGACAAGTTTAAAAATAATAAGTATTTAGATGCAGTATTTGCAGGACTTAAACCTGTTTTAATAGCATTAATAATAAGTGCATTTGTATCTCTTGCAAAAGATTCTTATATAGATTTAAAAAGCATTATAATTAGTGTAATTACATTAGGATTATTGCTTTCTAAAAAGATACATCCAATTTTAGTTATAGTCTTAAGTGCAATTATGGGAATTATATTCTATATATAATTAAAAATCGACCTGTGGAAATATTGAAATTCCACAGGTCGATTTTGATTGTTAAACATTAATTTCTTCTGAATTACTTTCTAAATCCTCTTTTTTCAAGCCTTTTCTACGATAGTCATATTTATCTAAAATCTTAAAAGTATATATCCTAATGACTGAAGCAACAGGACTTGCTAATATCATTCCTACAGGTCCATAGATAAATGCACCTATTGTGACAGCTAGTACTACAAGGAAAGGACTAAGTCCAACTTTATTTCCTATAAGCTTAGGATCAAGATACCAAGCATCAAATTGCTGTAAAAGGAATAGGAAGATTAAAGAGATTAAACCAAGTTTAAAATCAGCTGCAAATAAGTTTACAAAGAAAGCAACTATCATTCCTATAAATGGTCCAAAGTAAGGAATCATATTAGTAATTCCAACTATAACTGCAAGTAGTAATAAATACTTTGAGCCCATGATATATAAACCAACAAAAGCGATGCTTCCAATTATAAGTGAATCAATTGCTTTTATTGAAATGTAAGTTCCAACTTTTTGGTTAAGTATATTAACAAATGTTATAGTTCTTGTACCATTTTTCTTTCCAAATAGAGTAAGAGTAATTCTTTTTCCAAAGTTTAAGAAATTTTCTTTATCAGATAAAACATAAATTGAAATTAAGAATCCAAAAACAACATTTACAAGTGAAGTAGTAAATGATATTGCTGTAGCTAAAATTCCACTAAACATAGATGTAAAAACACTAGAAAATTTATCTATCAATGTATTTATGTCAAAATTAAATGCACTGAATTGTGATAAATGTGTTTTTGTTTCAACATCTGCAAGTATAATTGCAAGTTTATCTTGAAATTCTTTTGTAAGTGTTGGTATAGCATCAATAAGTTCAATTATACTCACATAAAGTTTAGGGACAAGAACAAAAGCACCAATGGCTATTATTCCTACAAATAAAATATAAGTTAAAGCTATGCTAAGACCATTTGAGAGTTTAAACTTTTTATTAAAAAGTTTAATGATCGGATTAAGTATGTATGCTATTACAAATGCTAATATAAAAGGAAATAATAAATTGTAAATTGTATTTAATCCTTTAAATAATGAGTCGTAATTATCAATTAATTTGATTGCAATATAAGAAATCATAATAATAGCAAATATTTTTAAGTACTTTGAATTATCATCTTTAAAAATTTTCATTAAAGACCTCCTAACTAAAAAAAGATATTGAAAAATATCTTCATTTAATATTATTATACATAAATTTTATTTTATAACAATATTTCCATTTATTTATAATAAAAAAATAAAATTTTATCCAGTTAAGTTTAATAGAAAACCTTTAACAAAGCAAATTGATAAAATATTTAATAAAAAATGACAAACTAAATGTTAATAAAGTGTAAATACGAAAATAATAAAATTTGCAAGGAAAATTGCATAAGGTTTATAAATTTGATTATAAAATTGATATTATTAAAGATTGTTAAAAATCAAATAATTAAATGATTGATTTAAAAATATAGTTTTTTTGACATTTTTTAATATAAATTAAGACAAAATATTATCAAATTATTTAAAATGTATTATTTTTGATAACAATGTCGTTTAAGATAGAATTTTACACATTGATATATTAAAGTATAATTGTAATTAGTAATAATAAAAAGGTGGGAAAAGAATGAGCAAAAATACTAATAAAAAGAAATTGACTTTGATACCATTAGTTTTAATGATATTTACATCAGTATTTGGATTTGCTAATATGCCTAGAGCCTTTTATTTAATGGGGTATGCAGCAATACCTTGGTATATATTTGGCGCAATAACTTTTGTTATACCATTTGCATTTATGGTTTCAGAGTATGGGGCAGCTTTTAAAGACGAAAAAGGTGGAATTTATTCATGGATGGCTAAATCAGTAGGACCAAGATATGCTTTCGTTGGTACATTTATGTGGTTTGCATCATATGTAATTTGGATGGTTAGTACATCATCAAGTATATGGATTCCATTTT
>JBOGAY010000246.1:0-10327 GCA_051655925.1 Sarcina sp.
CAGTAGCTAACTCACTTAGTGGGATAATGGCTGGTGCAACTCAGGTTGAATGTGCTGTAAATGGACTTGGTGAAAGAGCAGGAAATGCAGCTTTAGAAGAAGTAGTTATGACTATTAAAACTAGAGAAAGTAGCCTTGACATGCATTCAGATATAGATACAACAAAAATTTGGAGAGTATCAAATATGGTTTCTTCAATTACAGGAGTATTTGTTCAACCAAATAAAGCTATAGTTGGAAAAAATGCTTTTGCACATGAGTCTGGAATTCATCAAGATGGAGTTTTAAAAGAAAAGTCTACTTATGAAATAATAACTCCAGAATCAATAGGAAAGTATGCAAATGATAATATAGTTTTAGGAAAACATTCAGGTAGACATGCTTTTGATGATTATTTAAAGAAAAATGGAGTAGTTCTTGAAAAAGAAGCTTTAGATGAAGCTTTTGTAGAGTTTAAGAAAATGACAGATAAGAAGAAGCATATAAGTTCTAGAGATATAGATGCAATTATAAATAATAATGTTTCTAAGATAGAAGAGGTTTATAAACTTTTATCTTTCCAAGTATATAGTGGAAATAAAATGATTTCTACAACTACTGTTGAAATTCAAAAAGGTGATGATGTCATAATGGAGAGCGCAGTAGGAGAAGGTTCAGTTTCTTCAGCTTTTAAAGCAGTAGAAAGAGCACTTAGGTTCGAACTTAAACTTGAGGACTATGCAATTAGATCAGTAACAGATGGAAAAGATGCTCTAGGAGAAGTTACAGTGAAAATTTTATCTGATAATGAAATATATACAGGAAGTTCTCTTTCAGCAGACATTATGGAAGCAAGTATAGGCGCTTTAATAAATGCTGCAAATAGAATGATAGAATCAAAGAATTAATAAAGAAGTTAAATAATATAATTATTTAATATAGATAACTATTAAAAGAAAAATTGGGGGTATATTAATTATGGCAAAGTTATTTTATGAAAAGGACACAAATCTTGAGCTTTTAAAAGCTAAAAAGGTTGCAATTATTGGTTATGGAAGTCAAGGACACGCACATGCGTTAAATCTTCATGAAAGTGGAGTGGATGTAACTGTTGGGTTATATGAAGGAAGTAAATCATGGGAAAGAGCACAAGATGCGGGGCTTAAAGTTGCACTTGTAAGTGAAGCAGTTAGAAACAGTGATGTTATTATGATATTAATCCCAGATGAGAAGCAAAGAGAAATGTATAATACACAAATTGCTCCATATTTAGGAGAGGGTAAAGCTTTAGTTTTTGCCCATGGATTTAACATTCACTACACACAAATAGTTCCACCATCAAATGTAGATGTATTTATGGTTGCTCCAAAAGGACCAGGACACATGGTAAGAAGAACTTACACACAAGGTTCAGGAGTTCCATGTCTTATAGCTGTATATCAAGATTACACAGGTCAAGCTAGAGATTTAGCATTAGCTTATACAAACGCTGTGGGTGGTGCAAGATCAGGAGTACTTGAAACAACTTTCAAAGATGAAACAGAAACAGATTTATTTGGTGAACAAGCAGTTTTATGTGGTGGATGTAGTGCTTTAATTAAAGCCGGATTTGAAACATTAGTAGAAGCAGGTTATGCTCCAGAAAATGCTTACTTTGAGTGTATGCACGAAATGAAGCTTATAGTTGATTTAATGTACCAAGGTGGGCTTGAAACTATGAGATATTCAATTAGTGATACAGCAGAGTATGGAGATTATGTTGTTGGAAATAGAATTATTACAGATGAAACTAAAAAAGAAATGAAAAAAGTTTTATCAGAAATTCAAGATGGAACATTTGCTAAGAATTGGCTTGTAGAAAATATGGTTGGAAGACCTAATTTCAATGCTACAAGAAGAAATGAAACAGAGCATCAAATAGAAAAAGTTGGTAAAGAACTTAGAGGTATGATGAGTTGGATAAATAATGATGTAAAATAAGTATTAACTTAACTGCAAATTTAGTTTATAATGAAGGTGAATATATTAAAATATGTTCACCTTTTTGTTGTAATTAATTTAAATTTAAAATCATATTTATTTGAATGGGGATTAATGTAAAGGAAATCTATTAAAAATACATTACAATATCATAAAATATTTGAATTTTTTATTGATAAATACTATAATAGTAAAAGACAATGAAGAGAAAATATAAAATTTGGAAAAAATGTATTTTTTGGTAATTAAACTTTAGGAGTGACAAATATGGAAAAGAGCTTTTTTATAGTTAGTATAATCTTTCCTTTAATCATATTAGCTATGATGGCATATCATTGTATCATTGGTCTTATTGGTGCATATAAGCTATCAAAAGATAAAGATAAAGAAACTAAACTGAAAAGTCCAGAAAAAAGTTTTGCACTTATTGTGTCAGCACATAACGAAGAGGTTGTTATAGGCGGTTTAGTTGATAGTTTTAATAAGCTAAATTACCCAAAGGAACTTTATGACGTTTTTGTGATAGCAGATAACTGTACTGATTCAACAGCAGAAACTGCAAGAAAATATGGCGCAAATGTATATGAAAGATTTAACAAAGAAAAAAGAGGAAAAGGTTTTGCATTAGAGTGGATGTTTAAAAAGATATTTGAAATGGATAAACATTACGATGCAATAGGAATATTTGATGCAGATAATTTAGTTGACAAAGAATTTTTACAAAAAATGAACTCAAAAATGTGTGATGGATATGAGGTTGTTCAATGTTACATTGAAACTAAAAATCCAAAAGATTCTTGGGTCACAGAATCATGTGATATATCACTTGGTTCAACTGTAAGAAGACTTCAATATGGACGAGACTCTATAGGATTATCAGCACAACTTGGTGGAACAGGATTTGTTCTTACAACAGAGATTTTAAAAGAAATGGGTTGGGGAGCAACTTGTCTTACAGAAGATTTAGAGTTTACATGTAAGTTAATTTTAAATGGTAAAAGAGTAGGAGTAGCAGATGATGCTATTATTTATGATGAAAAACCTTTAACACTTAATGATTCATGGAAACAAAGAAAAAGATGGATGCAAGGTTTTGCAGATGTTGCAAGTAGATATACTTTAAAACTACTTAAGAAAGCTATTAAAGATAGAGATATGATAGCATTTGATTGTGCAATGTATGTACTACAACCTTTTATGACATCATTACTTGCAATAGCTTTAGTATTTACAGTTTTATCATCATTATTTGTTGATCAGTTAAGATGTTTCTTCTCAAATTATATATTCTATGATGGACTTTGGGGTGTTATATGCTTAGCAGAGATTGCATTTATAGCGATAATGATGATGAAAGATAAAGTTAAAATGGGAAAATCAATTACAATGATGACTGCATTTTTAATTGTAGCATTCATACAACCATTTTTCGTGGTTAATTTATCAATATTAGATGATAAATTTATGCTTACACTATTTAATATTGTATATGCAGGGATATTCTTTGTAGCAAGTGTTAAAATCCTTGGAGAAGATGTTAAAGACGAAGTTCTTAGATATGTTGGTTCAGCAATATATGTTTTAACTTGGGTTCCTATAACAATGCAAGGAATAGTAAACAAAGATAATAAAGAGTGGTCACATACAAAACATGTTAGACAACTTGGAATATATGAAATGTAAAGTGGATGCCAAAATGGCATCTACTTTTTTTATTTCTTCTTATAGAATTTAAATTTCTTTTTATCAGTTAAAAAGGAAAAAAAGCTTCTTAGATATTAAGGGAGTAATTTTTGTGGCGTAAATCGTAGATTTATAAAGTTTAAAAGGTATAGTTAAGCACTAAGATAAATTGATTATATTTCTATAAATTAGGTGGACAGGGCTATTTGACAATACAGAGCAAAAAAATTATACTGAAATTTAGTAACAAAGGTGGTGCACAAAGATGTTTGGAATGATAAATTATGAAGAGATACACGGTAAAGAAGATGAATACATATTTGTGGATGTAAGAAGCGAAAGTGAGTTTGAAGAAGAAACTATAACTGGAGCTATAAATATCCCTATTTTGACTGATGAGGAGAGAGCAACTGTTGGAACTACATATGTTAGAGAAAGTACAGATGTAGCAAAAATGCAAGGTATAGAATTTGCAGCAAAAAGACTTCCTGGTATATTTGAGAAACTTCAAGAGTTGATTAGAAATAATCATGGTAAAAAGCTTGTGATTTTCTGCGCAAGAGGTGGAATGAGAAGTGGTAGTGTTTGGGGACTTTTAAATGGTCTTGGAATTACAGCTTATAAACTACGTGGGGGATATAAATTTTATAGAGCTTTTGTAACTAAAAAATTAGAAGAATATTCAAAAGAAGTTAAATTTATAGTATTATATGGTAATACAGGTACTGGAAAAACAGAGATGTTACATCAGTTAAAAGATGAAGGTTATGACATATTAGACCTAGAGGGGGCAGCTAACCATAGAGGTTCTGTTCTTGGTGGAGTAGGTCTTGGAAATATGTACTCACAAAAGAAATTTGAAACATTAATGTATGATGAACTTAAAAATAGAAAAAGCAACTTAGTATTGACTGAGGGTGAAAGTAGAAGAATATATAAGGTAATAATACCTGAATATATGTGGAAAACTTTACAAGAGGGAGAAAAAGTATATATTACAGCTGATCTTGAAGCAAGAGCTGAAAGGTTAGTTAAAGAATATACTATGTTTGAGAATGTTAAAGAAGAAATTTTAACTGCTCTTGAAGGTATAAAGAAATATGCAAGTCCTGAAAATCTTCAAAGATATAGAGATTTAACTATTGAAGGAGATTATACAACAGTAGCAATGGAAATGATGCAAAAATACTATGACCCTAAATATAATCATGGTTCTAATAAAGAAGAAATTAGATCAAGATTTCATGCAAATACAACAGAAGAAGGTTGTAATGAGCTTAGAGTTATATATGAAAGTGTTAAAAATGAATTAGAAAAAGGTAATATTGAACAAGAATTATAAGGTTATGGAGGGTTTAGATGGCTAAGAAGAATGAGTATGATGTAACGTCCCTTACATCTTTAGAAAAATTAGAACCAGTTAGAGTTAGACCAGGAATGTATATTGGTTCAACTGGTATTAAGGGGCTGCATCATTGTATTTGGGAAATATTAGATAACTCAATAGATGAAATATCTAATGGATTTGGTACAAAAGCAACTGTTATTTTAAATAAAGATAAGAGTGTTACTGTTATTGATGATGGTAGAGGGATTCCAACAGGAATGCATCCTATTAAAAAGAAAACAGGAGTGGAGATGGTTTATACAGAACTTCACACTGGTGGTAAATTCAATAATGATAACTATAAAACGTCAGGAGGGCTTCATGGAGTTGGAGCAGCTGTTGTTAATGCTCTTTCAAAGTGGCTTATTGTTGAAGTTAAACAAAATGGAAATATATATAGACAAAAGTTTGAGTATGCTTATGATAAAGAACTTAAAAAGGATATGCCAGGGACTCCTGTTACAGGACTTGAGATAGTTGGTAAAACTAAGGAAACAGGAACTAAGGTTACTTTCCTTCCTGATAATGAAATATTCTCAACAAGTGATTTTAAATTTGATACTATTGATGAAAGACTTCAAGAACTTGCATTCCAAAATAAAGGAATGAGACTTGAACTTATAGATAAAAGAAAAGATGAAGAAGTGAAAAAAGAATATTTCTCAGAAAGAGGACTTTTAGACTTTATTGAGTATTTAAATGAAAGTAAAACACCTCTTCATCCAGATGCTATTTTATTTGATGGAGAGAGAGAAGTTAATGGACTTCAAATGTATGGAGAAGTTTGTCTTCAGTTTACAGACTCTACAACAGAGAATATAGCAAGTTATGTTAACAATATACCGACAACAGAAGCAGGGACACATGAAACAGGTTTTAAAACAGGTATGACTAGAGCTTTCAAAGAATGGGCTAAAAAGCTTGGTCTTGTTAAAGAAAAGGACAAGGAGTTTGAAGGTGACGACATTAGAGAAGGTATGACTGCTATTGTTAGAATCAAAATAACTAATCCTGAATTTGAAGGACAAACTAAAACTAAGCTTGGAAATACAGAAGCTTATACTATGATGAATGATTTATCTTATACAAGATTCTCAGAATGGATTGAAGATAATAAGCCAGTTGCAACAATGGTTATAAACAATGCACTTGATGCGGCAGCTAGAAGAGATAAAATTAAAAAGATTAATGAAGCAGAAAAAAGAAAAGTTGGTAAAGGAACAGCACCTCTTGCAGGTAAAGTAGCTGTTTGTACTTTAAAAGATAAAACTGTAAATGAATTTATCGTGGTTGAGGGAGATTCTGCTGGAGGCTCTGCAAAGCAAGCTAGAGATAGAAGGTTCCAAACTATCATGCCTTCAAAAGGTAAGATAATGAATACTGAAAAGCAAAAGCTTGAAAATGTATTAGCTTCAGAAGAACTTAAAATATTTAACACAGCTATTGGTACAGGAACATTAGATAATTATAATTCTAGTGATTTAAAGTATGACAAGATAATAATTATGAGTGATGCTGACGTTGATGGATATCATATTAGAACTCTATGGATGACATATATTTATAGATATATGAGACCACTTATTGCAGCAGGACATTTATATCTTGCACAACCACCACTTTATAAAGTTTATAAAACAGGGAAAAATCCTGTGACAATGTATGCTTATACAGATGAAGAACTTGAAGGTGTTAAAAAGAAAGTTGGTAAAGGTGCTTTAATCCAAAGATTTAAAGGACTTGGAGAGATGAACCCAGAGCAACTTTGGGAGACTACATTAAATCCTGAAACAAGAACATTAATACAGGTTACTATAGATGATGCTGCTAAGGCAGAGAAGATGGTATCACTTCTTATGGGTGATGTTGTAGAACCAAGAAAGAAATACATGTATAAGCATGGAGAGTTTTAGGAGGGGATAATTTATGGCGAAGAAGAAGTTTATTGTTCCAAAAGACAATAATATAATAGTTTCACCACTTGAAGAAGTAATGCCAGATAACTACATACCTTATGCGGTAGAAGTTGCAAAAGAAAGAGCATTACCTGATGTAAGAGATGGTTTAAAACCAGTACACAGAAGAATATTATATGGTGCTTATATGCTTAAAGCATTTCCAGATAGACCATATTATAAGTCAGCTAGAATAGTCGGGGATATTCTTGGTAAGTATCACCCACATGGAGACACATCAGTTTATGATGCTATGGTAATCCTAGCTCAAGACTTTAGTACAAGAAAACCACTAATTGATGGACATGGTAACTGGGGATCAATAGATGGAGATAATGCAGCTGCCATGAGATATACTGAAGCAAGGCTTTCAGAGATGTCTATGGAACTGCTTCGTGATATAGATAAAGATGTTGTAGAGATGGTACCTAACTACTCAGATTCTGAGATGGAACCAAGAGTTTTACCTGCAAAGTATCCAAATCTTTTAGTTAATGGAGCTTTTGGTATTGCTGTAGGACTTGCAACAAACATTCCTCCTCATAACTTAAAAGAAGTTATAGAAGGAACACTTGCTTATATAGATAATAATGATGTTACAACTGAAGACCTTATGTCATATATTAAAGGACCAGATCTTCCAACTGGGGGAGTTATGATAGGGAAAAATTCTCTTAAAGCTGCTTATGAAACAGGAGAAGGTAAGGTTACAGTTAGAGCTAAAGCAAGTATTGAAAAATTAGAAAATGATAGACTTGGAATAGTTATTACAGAGTTCCCTTATAGAAAAAATAAGGCTAGACTTCTTCAAACTATTTCAGATATGACTGCTGATAAAAGACATGCAAAGGCTCTTGATTCTATTACTGATATCAGAGATGAATCAGATAGAACAGGAATTAGAGCTGTTATTGAATTTAAAAAGTCAACAGATGAAAATACAGTAGATAAAGTTTTAAAATACTTATTCAAGAAAACAGACTTACAAGGTAACATAAGTTTCAACATGGTTGCACTTGCTAATGGTAAGCCAGAAACTATGGGACTTAAAACTATAATTTCTCACTATGTAAATCACCAAAAAGATGTTATTACAAGAAGAACAAAGAAGGAACTTGAAGTAGCAGAGAAAAGATTCCACATAGTTGAAGGATTTATAAAGCTTATTGATATAGTAGACGCCGTTATTGCTGTAATTAGAGCTTCAAAATCTAAGAAAGATGCTCACGCTAACTTATTAGAGAAGTTTGATTTTACAGAACTTCAAGCAGATGCTATCTTAGAGCTTATGCTTTATAGATTAACAGGTCTTGAAATAGATGTATTTAAAAAAGAATATAAAGAACTTGAAAAGAAAATCAAGGGACTAAAGAAAATTTTATCAGATGAAAAGACATTACTTAAAGTTATCAAAGATGAACTTACAAGAGTAATGGATAAGTTTGGTGATGATAGAAGAACAGCTATTGTTGAAGATGATAGTGAAGCTAAAATTGAAATAGAAGAACTTATCATAGCAGAGGACGTAATGGTAACAGTATCTAATGATGGTTTTGTTAAGAGATTACCTATGAGAACTTACAAGCGTTCAAATGCTGATGAGAATGATATAGATTATAGAGAAGGAGATTTCTTAAAGCACTTAATTCCTTCAAATACAAAAGAAACTCTTATGATATTCACAGATGCAGGAAACATGTACAAACTTAGAAGTTATGATGTTTTAGAAGCTAAGTGGAGAGATAAAGGTGAAAGACTTGATCAGATTATAAAATCACTAAATCTTGAAAAAGAAAAAATCATATCAATAGAGTCAATAGATACATTTAATCCAAATAAAGTACTTAAGTTTATTACAGCTAATGGTCTTATTAAGAGAACTACACTTGATAAGCTTATAAGTAACTATACAAAGCTTGTTGCTATTAAACTTAAAAATGATGATAAACTAGCAAAAGTATTCCTAGAAGATATAAACAGAGAAGCTAAGTTCTTAAAAGTTATAACTTCAAGTGGAATTGAAGCTATTGTTGAAGAACCAACACTTGAGCCAGTAGATAGAAATATACTTGGTGAAGAGTTATGTTCATTAAGCGATAGTAATAAGATTGTAGATGTAATTGAAACACAGGAATATGAATATGCTGAGTTTACTGTTGGTATAAACAAAAAAGGTAGTGTGAAGATATATCATAAATACTCAAATGACGTTTATATTAAAGCACCTACAAATTCAAAAGAAGAAATTCTTGTGTTTACAAACATGGGTAATGTCTATAAGTTCCCATCCTCATTTGTTCAAAATAAAGAAGAACTTAAACTTACAGATTTAGTTGATGGAATGTCAGCTAAAGAAGAGGTTGTTGGAGTATTCTCTGTAAATGATGAATGCTATAACAGAGATGATGCTTATGTTTACTTATGTACTAAGAATGGTATAGCAAAAAGAACAAGACTTGTTGATTTTGCAGATAAGCTTACAAATAATCTTGCTGTTAAATTCAAGAATTCAGATGATAGACTTGTTTCAGTAGATATAAATGACTCTTCAAATGCGAGAGTTATAGTTGTCACTAAGAATGGTATGGCTATTAAGTTTGATGCTAATGATATAAGTCCTATGGGTAGAAATGCAGCAGGAGTTGCAGCTATAAGTCTTAAAGATGATGAAGTTATATTTGCTAAGTGTATAAGCATAGTAAATATAGATAACTCAGAAGAAGAATTCTCAAACTATAAAAAACTTATACTTGTATCAAAAGATAAGCAAAAAGTAGAAATTGAAATTAAAGATATGAAACTACAAAACAGAGCTGGTAGAGGAAACAATATCATGGTTGTTGTTCTAGATGATTATGTTAAAGATGTTACAATAAGATAAGTTAGATGTAGCTTGAGATTAGTAGTAAAAAGTTATAAGATAATAAATATATAGGGAGCGAATGCTCCCTTTTTTAGAATTAGGAGGTATTAAAAATGAAAAAAGTTTTAATTATGCTTGCAGAAGGATTTGAAACATTAGAAGCGTTATCAGTAAAAGATGTATGTGCTAGAGCAGGAGTTCACTGTGATTTATGTGGAGTAACAGAAAAAACTGTTACAAGTTCACATGGAATAAAAGTAGAGGTAGATGTATGCCTTACAGATGGAGAATTTAAAGATTATGATGCCATTATAATCCCCGGGGGAATGCCAGGAGCAGCAAATCTAAGAGATAATGAGACAGTAAAAGGTCTTATAAAAGAATATTACGAAGCAGATAAAATTGTAGCTTCTATCTGTGCAGGGCCAATAGCACTCGCTAAAGCTGGAATATTAGAAGGTAAAAATGTTACTTCATACC
>JBOGAY010000247.1:0-4122 GCA_051655925.1 Sarcina sp.
TGTTTATGAGCTGCTGCATGGAATACTATATTTGGCTTATATCTATCAAAAAGTAACTCCACTTTATCTTGCTCACGAATATTGGCAATCTCACTTTGTAAATCTAAATTTTTAAATGTTCTTTTTAGCTCTAACTCTAAAAAATATAGATCATTTTCATTGACATCTATTGTGATTAGCTTTTTAGGATTATACCTAGCTATTTGACGAGCTAACTCACTTCCTATACTTCCAGCTCCACCTGTTACAAATACAACTTTATTTTCTATTATCTCTTTTATATTATCTCCATTAACAAGTATCTGCTCTCTTCCTAAAAGATCCTCTATACTCACATCACGCACTTGATTAGCTATATTCTCATCTTGTAGTATCTCATCAAGTCCTGGAAGTATTTTTACCTTTACTCCATTGCAACATTTTGTCAAATCTATTATCTCTTTTATACGATCCCTTTTTATCGTTGGAATAGCTACAATTACAGTTTCAATACTTAGCTCTTTTAGCACCATTTCTAAATCATAAAAATCTCCATAAACTTTTACACCATTTATATATGTCCCACGTTTACGTCTATCATCATCTATAATAGCTGTAATATGATATGGATAATTGGGATTAGTAAGAGCGTCACGAAGTAGTGCAACTCCAGCTTCTCCTGCTCCATAAACTAAAGTATTTGGCTTTGGCTTACTTTTTCCAAGTACAACTCTATATGATCTATTTAATCTAAAGAAAAATCTCCAAAGAAGTTGCAACATAACTACTAATACAAATCCTACTAATACAACAGTTCTTGAATATTGCTCTCTTGTTACTGCATAATATGCTAAAGTTACCATTAACGCTATGAAGTTTGTAAAAGTTAGATTTAATACATCTAAAGAGTTAGTATAACTCCAACTTTTCATAGAGTTTTTACGAAATAGATAAAAACACAAAAATGCTACTCCATACACAATGAAATAGCTACTATGTGAATTTTCTTCCCATTTTCCTTCGAATCTCACTAAAAGGCCTAGAAAGATACCCGCAAGTACTGATCCTAGGTCTATTACTAACTTAACTATATTTCTTCTATTGGAAAATAGTTCTGTTATCACATTCTCTCTAAACACCTTTATTCCCCCCAATTAGAATACTTTTACGCTTCCAATATACTCTTTTCTATAGTCTCTTAACTCTATTCCAACCATTTTATTTATAATCTCATTAAGTTCATTTTGAACATTAAGTAGCTCTTTGCTTATTCTATATCTCTCTTCTTCATTTGGTTCTTTCATATCTTTAGAAAATCTTATATTCTCTGACAACTCTATTTTTAATATATTCTCTCTATTCAAATTATTTAAATATGTTTTTGATATCTCTATATATTGCTTCTCTCTTAATCCTGTATCTGAACTCATACTGATATCTCCACTTTCTAAAACAGTAGCTTGTTTTTCTCCAACTGTATAGTTCTTTAAAATAGATTCATATATTCTCTCTTTATTTTTTAAAGAGTTTAGCTCTAATGTTATATACCTATCCTCTCCATCTAATAAAATTTTCTCTAAAGCTACATTTGAAACTATATTATTTGATTTTATATAGTTTGAAACATCTCTAAAACTAATATCTCTAACTTTATTTAACTCTACACCTAAATTATTGTACTCATAGAATATCTCTTTTGTTTCTGCATTTTTCTTTCTTAATTCTATCTCTGAACTCGTGGAATTCATAAGATTATTCAATGCTTTTATTATGTCTCTATAATTTACATATTGTTTTAAGAAATCATATCTACCCTGAGTATTTTGTAAAAAGAAATTTATATAAAAATTAGGAAACTCTTTTACTAAGCTCTCTTTTATTCTCTTCTCTTCAGAACTATTATTAAGATTTAAAGTTAAACGATACTCTGTTGGAGTATACAGATAGTTTTTTTCTCCACTTTTCAATCTACTTTCTGTTCCGTTTATACTATTTCTAGGGAAAACTGGTGTTATAGATATATTTTTTAAATCTTCAACTTTAACTTTCTCTCTTTTTACTAAAAACTCTTTTATTAAAATTTCATTTAGATCAAATGGTGTTTTATCTGGATTTAATCCCTGTTTAATCTCTTTGTGAGTAAATTGTAAAGTTATCTCCTCTTTAGAATAACTATTTAACCCCATAAAACAAAACACTGCTATCATCATTACACTTTTGTTAAATCTTTTAAAAGAGTGATAAAAAATTTTTATAAATGCCATCATAACTCCTAAAAACAATCCAAACACTACTCCTACTGCTAGTATTAGTTTAGCTTTTGAATTAGATACAATCTCTATTGGTGCTGCTAACTTTATTAGCCCTCCATTTTTTATATAGTTTTCTTTTACCTCTAAAATATTAACCTCTTGAACTATATCATTATAGTTTTTTACAATAGCTTTTAACGAACCTAATATATATTCTTTTTCACCCTCTGTTCCTATTTTTAGATTTTTACTTATATAGATTAACTCTTCTAATTGTTGTTGTAAATCTACCAGTTCATTTTCTGTCTTTAAATAGTTACCCATTAATTCTACATAATATTTTTCTTTTTGATTATCTCCTACAGTTACTCTGACACCTTTTGGAACAACTATATTTTCTCCTTCAAATCTATAATTATTTAAAAGTTTTTTATAGTTATTAGCCTCTTCTCTCTTCTCTTTGATGCTATTTTCTAAAACTATCTTTCTATTTAGAAACTCACTTTGGAACTTTTCAGGATTTCTAACAATATTTGTTGCTAAAAGATAGTTCTTTAAATCTTGAATTCTAATTGTTTCTAGATTTTCCAAATCTAATTGAATTTTTCTATAACCAAATCCATAAGAAGCGTAATCAACTCTACTATTTTCTCTTCCATCAATAAGTTCTCTTAAAGATTTTTTCCTTTCACCTAAAATCTTTAAATAATCCTCATAGTTATATTTCTCATCATTTAAAATATCTCCATCAAAATATTTAAATCTGTATCTAGATTCATTTAACCCTCTATAATATTCATTTAATGTTTTGTAATAATCATCAAGAATTTTTTTACTTTCACCGATGCTTCCAACTCTTAAATCAACTCTATAGCTTATTGGAGTATATTCTAAAGTCTCACCACTTTTAGCTAAAAATTCTTTTTTGCTCTCTATCTCTTTCGGAATAATTCCCATTATCTTAAACTCTTCACGGAATTCATCTAAAGATAGATTATTTTTTTCTCTTATATTGTTCTCTCTATAAACTTTTTCTAAAACATTATTCACTAAAAGACTTTCTTGGTTATAATTCTCACCTACACTTAAAATTACCGAGGCCTTTTTAGAGACATTTCTTTCATAAAAAGCTCCTCCTAAAGACAATATTATTACTAAAAATGTTGTTAAAAATATTGTTTTTTTCTCTTTTACAAGAATTGCTAATAACTCCATTAAATCTATCTCGTCATCTTGTCTAATCTCAGTAGAAACTGCGTGTTTCATCTTTCCTCCCCTTTTTCTCTTTTTAAAATATTATTAAAAATTTAAATTTTATTTTTAAGTTTTTTAATAATATTTTAACCTTATTTTTTGCTATATTAGTATAGCATATTTTTAACCTCTCTTAAAGTAGAAGTTTTTTTATTTTTATTTTTATTTTCTTCAAAAGTGTTTGCTTTTCATGTTATTTTAAATAAAAATAAAACAGGGTCTAGAAAATTTCTAGACCCTACTTTTAATTTATATTTATTTGTGAATGAGAGGTAACTTGGGGGATAGCCATCCTCTCAACTTTACTGCCTATACTTCTTAAAACGAGGGTATTATTTCCTGTTACCAGCACTCCAATAAGTGTTAATACAGTGTAGATTATTTTTATGGTTTTTATCATAGGCCTATGCCTCTGGTGCAGTTTCCACAAAGTAGTTAAAAGCCATTAACTCTGCTTTTTGAACATCTATTCTATCTAGGGAACTCTGTCCTGTTCTTATCTCTTTTTCAATTGCATCTCTCCACGCAGAAAAAGATCCATATGGATTATTATCTGGTAATGGTTCTCCATCAGTTTGCATCTGCTCAATTTTAGAAAGTGTTGCCTTGTCATCTGCTAATTCCTTTAAATAACTAA
>JBOGAY010000248.1:0-9151 GCA_051655925.1 Sarcina sp.
GAACTATTTGAAGAAAATTATAGTAGTTTAAGAAAAAAGTTTGGAGAAAAAATAAATTCAAGATACTTTTTTAAAGTAAAGGAAATTTTAAGTGTTTTTAGTTTAGACCCGGAATTATATTTATCATATAAGTATGAGCGACAAGGGCATGTAATATCAAAAAGATATAATAAAATTGAAGATAAAGTAGAAGAGGTTGCTGAGATAATAGATGAACTAACTACAGTGAAAAAAACTATTAATAAGCTAAGATAAGATGAAAAAGGGTAGTGAAAGTTTTTGTTATAAAACTTTCACTACCCTTAAATTATAAAATAAATCAACCACCTAGAGTAACATCTTGAATATTATACCATTCAAGAGCATCATCTATATCAGAAGTTTTAAAGTCAGGCCATAAATCATCTACAATATAGAAATCAGAGTAAACAGACTGAACTGGTAAAAATCCACTAAGTCTTCTTCTGCCACCCCATCTTATTATTAAATCTATTCTTGAAATATCTTTTGATTGAAGGTTAGAAGAGATATCTTTTGATTTTATATCTGAAAGTTTTAGCAAGTTTAAATCCCATTCCCAACCATAATGAATTAAAAAATTAACTTTTATACCACCATTACCAAATTTTTTTCTTGTTGTAAACTCTAAAAGTTCTTTAGGAAAAGCAGTAGAGGATGTATTTCCAACGACTAAAATTTCACAGTTTTCTTTAGTCATAAGAAGTACAGATTCAATACAAGCTTTTGTAAAAGCAATTTTTTGTTCTGCAGGTCTTTTTGTATTATCTATTGTAAATCCATAAAAAGTAAGTTCTTTAATTCCTTTTTTTTCACAAGTTTTGAAAAGTTCAAGTCCAGGGTTGATTCCGTGGTCATAACCCTTATCTTTTTTTAAGTCATTTTCTAAAGCCCAACGTCTATTTCCATCAGGAATAATCCCAATATGTTTTGGTATTCTCATAAATTTCCTCCATAATTAAAAGCTATTAAATAGTATTTCCAATAATAGCATTTTTATTAATGATTTATTTAAACAATTTTGAGATTTTAATGGAGAAGATTTACAAAAAAGTATTCAAGTAAAAAATTTCTAAATTTAAACCAAAATAACATAAAAAACATACTATTAGGTGTTATAATATAAAAGTTACATAACAAATGATAAGAGTGGAGGTAATTTATATGAATAATTATGAAGAATTTGAATTGACAGTATTAGGTAAGGAAGGTCGTAATTTTATTATAGAGCCAGTAATAACACCTGATGGTAAAAAAGTAACAAAAGTTAGTGGGCCAGCTTTTTCTAATATAAAGTCAGGGGATAAAGTAATAGCTTATTGGATTGGAAGTACATTATCAATTAAAGTTGGAAAATAGTAAAGTATAGCAAATAGAGTAATAAAAAACCTTTTAGATAAAATCTAAAAGGTTTTTTATATTTATTAGAATACTTGGAATATAAAGAATTTTAAGTAGTATGACTCATCAGAGTTCCAAAGTATTGGGTGATCTGAACTTTGAGTTCTACATTCTATTTGTCTTAAAGTTTTTCTAGCGTCATGTGCAGCTTCTAAAACAGTTCTTTTAAGTTGTTCTTCACTCATATAGTGAGAGCATGAACAAGTAGCAAAATAACCACCTGATTTAACCATTTTTAATCCTCTAAGATTAACTTCTTTATAACCTCTTATAGCAGAATTAACAGTATTTCTTGATTTTGTGAAAGCAGGAGGATCAAGTATTACAACATCGAATTCCTTACCTTCTCTTGACCAGTTACCAAGAACATCAAAAGCATTATGACATTCAAACTTAACAGTATCAGAAAATCCATTAAGCTCTGAGTTTTTTGTAGCACAGTCAATAGCGTGTTGTGATACATCTATTCCTAATACAGATTTAGCACCAGCAATTCCTGCATTTAAAGCAAATGAACCAGTATGTGTAAAGCAGTCTAAAACATCTTTATCTTTACAAATTCTATGAATAGCAGCTCTATTTTCTTTTTGGTCTAAGAAGAATCCAGTTTTTTGACCATTCTCTAAATCAACAATATACTTAACACCATTTTCTATAATTTCAACATTAGTGTCAAATGGTTCACTTAAGAATCCTTTAGTTTGTTCAAGCCCTTCAATTTCTCTAGTCTTGATATCACTTCTTTCATAGATTCCTTTAGCTTGATATTCATTTGTAAGAATATCAACTATAATATCTCTATATTGATCCATTCCAAGTGTTGAGATTTGAATTACATAATAATCTTCAAATTTATCTACTGTAAGACCAGGTAAGAAGTCAGCTTCTCCAAAGATAAATCTGCATGATGAAGTATCAATTACAGTTTTTCTATAATCAAAAGCAGTTTTAAATCTCTTAACAAAGAAATCTCTATCTATTGTTTCATTAATGTCTCTTGACATTATTCTTATAGTTATTTTACTTTGGTCATTTATGTAACCTTTTCCTATGAAATATCCTTTGTGGTTATAAACCTCAACGATATCTCCATTTTGGTATTCACCATCATATTCATTTATTTCATCAGTATAAACCCAAGGACGACCTTGTTCTGATCTTTTGTTTTTACCTTTATGTAAGTAAAATTTACTAGCCATAAAAACTCTCCTTTGCAAAATAGTAAATTATATTTTATCTAGATAAGTAACTAAATAAAAAATGCACTTTATCAAGTATAACATAAGAGAGGAAACTTTATAATCAAAATAGGTATTAAAAGAATTTGGTTCTTTCTCATCTTTGGTGAAATAGAATACTGAATACATTAGAAAAGGGCATCCTAAAATGCCCTTTTGTTGTATACTTATTTTTTATACCCATACTTGAGTAAGAACCAAGAATTTGTTTTAGCTTTTAAAATTATTATTTACAGTAAATAGTTAGATTTGAAGATAGCTATTTACTGTAAATAAATTTAATATTAATTGTTTTGAAGAACTGGAATAAGTGATGAATCAGAAAAAAATGTATTAGCATTATATAAAAATAAAATATCATTATACTGATTTTCATCCATCAATTTATATAAATCATCATAATAATATCTTGGATCAATAACAGTAATTTTACTATAATGTTCAGTTAGAAAAGGAATAAAACAATTAGCATATGAATCTTTAAATATGATTAATGTATTTGTTGTTTTAGCATTAGTTCTTATATCAATTATAGGGTGATTTCCTGATAAAAACATAGCATACTTATCCTTAGTTTCAAGTTTTGAAGTATCATATAAAGAAGGTGATTTTTTACCAACTTTAGGATATGATACTGATATTTTAAGATTTTTATTAATATTTAAATAAGCATCAATACTATCGTTTGAAGTAGAAAATCCACTTTTAGCAGTTAGAGTTCCATTAAAATTAGTAGATACAGTTAAGGGCTTAAATTTAGAGTTTACATTGTCAAGTTTCATTTCTTTTTTTGCAATCTCATAAGCTTTACTAGCTGCAAGGGTAGTCCAGTGATGGTCTGTTTTATAATATAGATATTCATCAGCTGATTTAGAAAGAGCAGATGTTATATCTAATGTTTTAATTTCGGGGATTAAGTTTTTGTAAAATTCACGAAGGTAAGTATCTTGTTTTTGTACTGGTGAAAAATTAGGTAGTTTATCTTCATGAATACTTACTGCTGTTGGTACTATTCCAACATAGGTATTAGATTTATTATATTTTTTTGCAAAATCATTTATTGCTAGAAGTGTATCATTAATTTTTTTGTCTGACATAGGTGTAAAGTTTTCTATTAAATAGCCATCATCAGACAAAAAAACTGAATTATTATCTTTTTTGCCTAGCAATAAATCTGATGAGGCTTTTATATTCATAAAAAAATCTCGTCCTATAAATTGATCTGTTTTATATTTTTCATATTTTTTAGTGTATCTATTATCTAAAAGTTTTTCAAAAGTAAATTTAGGTCTTTTAGATAGAACTCTATTTTCAGATTCGGAGAAAGTTTTATCGGGTAATAGTATTGTTAAAATAGAAAAAAATCCTATTATTCCTATGAATAAGATAGTTAAAATTTTATAGTACTTTTGTTTATTCATAAATTTCTCCTTTTAAAATCTAAAATATAAAAATGGGTTATATGTTTCAGTTACAAGATAAGCGATACTTAAAAAAATTACAGCTCCATTTATAAGAATAGAAATTACAGTATATCGTTCTTTAATAATTTTAAAAGCTTTAAGAGGAATAGGTGTTGAGCACATTATTAAAATTATAAAAATTACAGAATAACTTATTAAATAATAGAAGCTAGCTTGGTCTATAAGTGGATTTCCAGAGAGTAAAAACATAGTTTTTAAATAGTTTAAGCCATGTGATAAACTTTCAAATCCAAATATAACCCAGCCGATCATTATAAGTAGCATAGTGTAAATTCTTGATAATATAGGATTTAAATTTTGGAGGTATTCTTCTAAGAAAAATTTTTCAATAAGTAAAATAACACCATAGTAAAGTCCCCAAACAATAAAATTCCAACTAGCACCATGCCAAAGGCCAGTAATAAGCCATACTATAAATAAATTTCTACATTGTGTTAAAACTTTGCATCTATTTCCGCCAAGTGGGATGTAGATATATTCTCTGAACCAAGAACCAAGTGATATATGCCATCTTCTCCAAAATTCAGTTACGCTTTTAGAGGTATATGGATAATTAAAGTTTTCAATAAAATCAAATCCAAACATTTTTCCAAGTCCTATAGCCATATCTGAATAGGCACTAAAATCAAAATATATTTGGAATGTGAAAGCAATAATTCCAAGCCAAGCTGTCAAAACAGAAATACTTGATATATCCATAGTAGAAATGGTTGTCCAAAGAAATCCTATATTGTTAGCAAGTAAAACTTTTTTACCGAGTCCTAAAATAAATCTTTCAGTGCCTTCTCCAAATGTTTCAAAGCTTTCAGTTCTTTCTTCAAGTTGTTTGTTTATATCAGAATATCTAACTATTGGTCCAGCAACAAGCTGAGGAAACATAGTTACATACAATGAAAATGAAATTATATCTTTTTGAACTCTAACCTTTCCGAGGTAAACATCAATTATATATGACAGTGTTTGGAATGTATAAAATGATATTCCTATAGGTAGTGGTAAATTAGATTTAGTAATATCTAATGAAAAAATAATATTTAAATTATCAATTAAAAATCCATAATATTTAAAAAATCCAAGAATAAAAATATTAACTGCAATTGTAAAAATTAAAATCCATTTAGCTTTTCTTTCATAAATAATATTTCTTGCTATAAGTTTTCCCATAAAGAAGTCAAAAACGGTTGTAAAAAGCATTAAAAATATATATAATGGCTCACCCCATGCATAAAAAACTAAACTCATTATAAGAAGAGCTAAGTTTCTAAATTTTCTAGGTGAAATATAATATAAAATTAAAGTGACTGGTAAGAAAGTAAATAGAAAAATAATACTACTAAAAACCAAAAAACTCCCACCTTTCTATTCGATACTTTCTTTGAATATTTCATATATTTTTTCATTATCAGATGAAACACAGTAGAAGATATAATTTCCTTTTGATTTAAGGATATAATCTTCTAATAACGCACATTGTGTAGGACCATAAGAGCCGAAAGTTTCAATTTGACTTTCAACTCTTGCATCAATAATATCTTTAATTGAATCAACATTAGATGTATCTTTAAGCTTTAAAATTAATAGTTCATTTACATCCATAGTGTAGGCTGGAGTATAAAGTATATAATCAAGAACATCATCAGAATTTATACTAAAGAATCTCCTAAGTTCTTTACTACTGCCTTTAGAATACGTTTTAGTGTTTATAGTAGTATCTAGTTTTTCTTCAATAAGATTTAAATTTATATCTTTATACGTCATACAAGATATAAAAGTTAATGGAATAAATATTAAAATAAAAATTAATAATTTCTTTAACATGGAAACTCCTTTATAAGTAAGTATTTAGTAAATCAAGCCATTTAGTGTAAAAAGGAGGCTTAAGATGCATACCATCAACTTCAAATAGAGCTGGGTTGTCTATTAAAATTTGATGTGAGTCTACATAGATTACATTCAAATCTGCACACATTTTTTTTAGAGCAGAATTATATTTTGGTATTTCATTATAAATGGGTCTATTTTGAATCACTTTTTCTTCAACAGGTAATATTGAATTAACAAAAATATTACTATTAGGAAGTGTTTTTTGTATTTCCTTAATTAATGAAGCATAATCGCTTATGAAACTATCTATGTTAGTTTGATAAGTTAAAATATCATTCATTCCGTATAAAGTGAAAATATTAGATGGTGATAAGTTAGATAATTGTTCCATGTTATTAGTTTTAGCTGAGATAATACTATCACCTTTTTTTGCGATTACAGATGTTGCATTTAGTACACCATATACAGTTAAACCTTCAGATTGAGAGTCACCCATTATTACAGAAGAGGAAAAAACATCTTTGTAATTAATAGAAGAAATATCCGCATCAGTTATATTTTTAGGGTTTAATTCTTTTTGAATTTTATTTATATCATCTTCAATATCCTTAATATTAGATTTTTCTAAACTTTGTAGTTCTTTAAGATCAGCGGTGATTTTTTTTCCATTATTAAAAAGTAATTCTTTTTTTGAAAGAGTAGAAAGTAAGTTTAAAGAAATAATTATTAAGGCTAAAGATATAGTAATAAATAAAAAGGTCTTATGAGATTTCTTCATGGTCAAAACTCCTTTACATAAAATAGAAAGATATTATTGAAAAATTTTTTTATAGTTTAGTTTATTATTTTTTAAAGAGTAAAATGATAAGTCATAAAAAAATTTTTTTATATAATATTTGGTATCTAATTTGGAAATTAGTGCTACGTAGATAAATATATGAAAGTAATAAAAAAGTGTTACTGATTTTTATAAAGAGGTATTAAATAACTTTTAAAATAGTAATAATTTCTTAATTATATTTGTGTAAAAAAATGTTAATATAAGAATATATTTATATTAATTAAATTTTAAGGGGGACAAATTTATGGGTGATTTAAGTAATGTAACTAATATTGGTATGATGGTAGCTTATGGAGTTGGTGGGCTTATAGTATTTTACTTACTTGTATTTAAGGTGCTTGGGCTTAGGGTTATTGGTACAAATGAAGTTGGTATTGTAGAAAAATGGTGGTCACCAAAGGGGAATTTAAAAGCTGGAAAATTTATAGCAACTAATGGTGAGGCAGGTTTTCAACCAGATGTTTTAAGAACTGGTATTCACTTAAAGCCAGGTTTCTTATATAAAGTTAATAAATGTCCTTTAGTAACAATTCCACAGGGGCAAATAGGATATGTTTTTGCTAGGGATGGAGAAGCTTTATCAGGAACTCAAACTCTTGGAAGAGTAGTAAAATGTAGTAATTTTCAAGATACAGCAGCATTTCTTGCGAATGGAGGACAAAAAGGGCCTCAAAGAGCAATATTAAGAGAAGGAACTTATGCATTTAATCTTGGTATGTTTATAATTTTTACAGAAGCGAATAACTATTTTATTAATATAGGTAATAAACTTGAAGTTGAACAAATTAAAAAAATGTCAGATGACTTGAAACTTAAAAATGGATTTAGACCAGTTGTAATTAAAAATAGAACTAAAAATGCTTCAGGGAATGTTATAGATGACCCAATGGGAATTGTTACAATTCAAGATGGTCCATCGCTTCCAAATGGTGAAATTATAGCACCTGTTGTTGGAGAAGATCCATTAAATAAAGAGACTTATCATAATAACTTCCAAAATCCAGAAGCATTTTTAAGAGCAGGAGGATTTAGAGGTAAGCAATATCAGGTTATTAGTGATGGTACTTATTTTATAAATAGACTTTTTGCAAGCATAGAAATTTTACCTAAAACAATAGTACCTGTTGGGTTTGCAGGGGTAGTTACATCTTTCGTTGGGAAGAAAGGTGAGGATGTATCTGGTAGTGCATATACTCATGGAGAGCTTGTTGATGAAGGATGTAAAGGTATATGGGCAAATCCTTTAAAACCAGGTAAATATGCTTATAATCTTGCAGCTGGAATTCTTACACAAGTTCCAACTACAAATATTATATTAAAGTGGCTTAAAGCAGAAGTTGGTGGGCATAAATATGATGAAAATTTAAAAGAGGTAACTCTTATAACAATGGATGCTTTTGAACCTACATTACCATTGTCAGTAGTACTTCATATAGATTATAAAAAAGCACCTCTTGTAATTCAAAGATTTGGAGATATTAAGAGGCTTGTTGATCAAACTTTAGATCCTATGGTATCTTCATATTTTAAAAATATTGGCCAAAAAATGACATTAATAGAGCTTATTCAAAATCGTTCAGAAATTCAAAAAAGAGCTACTGATGAAATGAAAGAAAAGTTTAGCAATTATAATTTAGAACTTGAAGAGGTTCTTATTGGAACACCTTCGCCTGATGGAGATGCTAAAATTGAAGAAATCTTAAAACAACTTAGTGATAGACAACTTGCGAAAGAAAAGATAGAGACTTATAACTCACAAATGAGAGCAAGTGAAAAAGAGAAAGAACTTAAAGAGTTCCAAGCAAAAGCAGAACAACAAGAAGATCTTACAAAATCAGAGATTAATATTAGAATTCAAAATAATCTTGGTAAAGCTGAGCTTGAAAAAGCAAGACAAGATGCTCAAAGACAAAAAACGCTAGCTGATGCAGAATCTTATAAGATTAAGAAACTTGGAGAGGCTAAAGCAGATATGGAAGCTAGAAAAGGGATTTCACAAGCGATTGCTATAAGAGAACAAGTTAATGCTTATGGAGGACCTCAATATCAGGTTGTTCAGGATGTTATGAGTAAATTTACTGAAGCTATTAAGGATGGAAATATCAATATAGTTCCTAATAATGTTGTTTCTATGGGTGGAAGTAGTGAAAATGGTGGAAATGTAAATGCTATGGAAAGTCTTTTAGCTGTTCTTTTATCAGAGAAAATGGGAGTAGATTTTAAAGAAGCGGTAGAAGAATCTGATATAGCTAAACAAATGAAAGAAGATATTTATAGGAAAATGAAGGAAGATGAAAAATTAGAAGTTGAAATAGAAAAAGAGAAAGAAAATTAAAAAAATAAGG
>JBOGAY010000249.1:0-9790 GCA_051655925.1 Sarcina sp.
ATCATGCTTCAGGAAAGATTTGTTCAAGAATGATGATTCAAGATAGACCCAATCTATGGGAAGAGTTTAAATCAAAAGCTGCGGTAGGTATGCCAGGAGAATCATCAATAAACGATGGATTAAAGCCAACAGCTAGAGGGAAGCTTGTAAATGTAAGTTCATATTTAAATGTTAGAACTCAACCTAATGCTACATCATCTGTTTTAGGTAATGTTTATCCAAATAAGATTATGAATATTTATGGTGAAAAAAATGGATATTACAAGGTAGATTTTATGGGAACTAGAAAAACATATGGGTATGTTAAAAAAGATTATATTAACATTATTAATGGAAGTATTGATGGTGGGACAAATGGAGGAACTGAGTCAGATAAAGTACAAATTAATAAAGATGGAGTAGTTGTAAATGTTGAAGCAGGTTCTGCATTAAATGTAAGATCAGGAGCAGGAACAACACATTCTGTTCAAGATAAAATTACTAAAGATACGAAAGTTAAAGTAAATTATGAAACAAAAGGTTGGTATAATATAAGTTATGGAAGTGGTAAGACTGGGTTTGTAAGTAAGGATTACATTAAGCTTGTTGAAGGTACAAATACAGGTGGTGGAGAATCAGGAAATCAAAGTACGACTCCAGTGAATAAGGATGGCGTTGTGGCTAATCTTGGTTCAGTATCAGCATTAAATGTTAGAACAGGAGCAGGAACAACACATAGTATTCAAGACAAATTATCTTTAAATACAAAGGTTAGGGTTAATTATAAAACTCAAAATGGATGGTATAACATAAGCTATTCAGGAAAAACAGGATTTGTAAGTAGTGATTATATTAAACTTGTTGAAGGTGGAAATACTGGTGGTGGAACTACAACACCTGAAACGGGCAACATAAATAAAAATGGTACAGTTATAAATGTAACTACATCATTAAACGTAAGAACAGGTCCAAGCACATCTTATAGTATAAAAGATAAGATTCCAAGTGGAAAAGTTGTTAAAGTTAATTATGAAAAAGATGGATGGTACAACATTAATTATGATGGAAAAATTGGATATGTAAGTAAGAGTTATATTAAACTTTCAGGAAGTTCAAGTGGAGGATCAACAGGTGGTGGAACTACAACGCCTGAAAATAATAAAAAGACAGGTACTGTTTACAATGTAAGCAATGTTCTTAATGTTAGAAGTGGAGCAGGTACAAGTTATTCAAAGATAGGTACACTTAAGGTAAATGCGAAAGTAACAATAAATTCTGAGAAAAATGGATGGTATAATATAGATTTTAATGGTTCAACAGGGTTTGTAAGTAAAGATTATATAAAAGTGGATGGTGGTAATACAGTTAAGCCAGAAACTACAGATAAAAAAGGAAAAGTAATAAATGTTTCAACTAATCTAAATGTTAGATCAGGGAGAGGAACAAATTATTCAATAATAGGCTATGTATTAGCTGATGAAATAGTAACTGTTTTAGATCATAAAGAGGGATGGCATAAAATCGAATATACAACAAGTAATGGGAAGAAAACAGGATATGTTAAAGATGATTTTATAAAAATTTTATAGAAAATTTATGATAGAAAAAGGAAGAGATTTATGAAGAAGAAGATTATAAATACATTAATTGCTACGTCAATTGTAACAGGAACAATAGCTGGGAATACTAGTATTGCATTTGGAACAGAGCTAGATGATGTAAAAGAAAGAGATTATAAAGAAGCTAATGACATTTTAAGAAATTCACATGCAAGTATATTTCCAGTTAAACACAGTATAATGGGTGGTACTGATGTTTCAAGTGATGCATTTAAAGCTTTTTTAAAAGATCAACAAAAAAAGTATGGCTTTGAGTATAGACTTACTTGTAGTATTAATGAATGGATTGATACAGTATATGAGGAAGCAAAAATAGAAGGCGTTAGAGCTGATATAGTTGTAGCTCAAGCAATTAAAGAAACTGGATATTTTAAGTTTGGTGGGGAGTTAACATATAAAGATAATAACTTTGCTGGAATTGGAGTTACAGGAACATCAGGAGCAAAAGAGAGTTTTCCTACTGCAAGAATTGGTATAAGAGCGCAGGTTCAGCATTTAAAAGCTTATGGTTCAACAGATTCACTTATACAAAATTGTGTTGATCCAAGGTTTAATCTTGTATCAAGAGGTAGTGCACCATCTGTTGAAGAACTTGCAGGAAGATGGGCATATCCAGGGTATAACACATCTAAATATAGTTCGCTAAAAGAAGCAGCTAAATCAAATGCTACTTATGGGCAAGAAATTTATAAAATAATTGCACAAGCAAAAGCATTTGAACATGATGCACCAACTACTCCCGACGTAGAAGAACCAGATACAGGAGTAACAAATCCAGGTAAACCTAATCTGTTGGGAAAAGGGAAAGTTATTAATATAACTTCACAGCTTAATATAAGAGCTGGTGCAGGAACAGGTTATAGTATTGTTGGTAAACTTAAGAATAACCAAAGTGTTAATATTTATGAAAAAAATAATGGATGGTATAAAATTGATTATACTACTAATGGTAAAACAAATTATGGATATGTAAGTGCAGGGTATATAAAGGTAACTGAGGACTTTGAAAAACCGGAGGTACCACAGCCAGAAAAACCGAATGTAGGAAACGGTATTAGACGAGGACAAGTTATTAATGTTACTTCAAGATTAAATGTAAGAAGTGGTGCAGGAACTAATTATTCAGTAGTAACACAAGTTACAAATAGTACAAAACTTACTATTAATTCAGAAAAAGGTGGTTGGTATAATATCACTCTTTCAAATGGAAAAACAGGATATGTAAGTTGCAAGTATGTAAAAGTAATATCTTCTTCAGAAAATAATAATGGTAACTCGCAAGAAGTAATAAAAAGAGGAAAAGTTACAGGTGTTAGCACTATACTGAATGTAAGAGAAGGTGCAAGTACATCTAGTAAACAAATAAGTTATTTAAGAAATGGTGCAACAGTTGAAATATTAGGTGAGTCAGGAAACTGGTATAAAATAAAATCTGATAAATCAAACAATGCTTATGTTTCAAAGAGTTACATTAAATTAGTATAATAAAGAATAAATGAGATGTAGAACTTTTAGTTCTATGTCTCTTATTATTTTCTAAAGAATACATAGTTTCTTCATAATTATTCTTTAAAATAAGTTAATTAATAGGAATTTTGAATTATTAGTATATGAAAAAGATTTTCTAAAGGTGTATAATATATATTAATAATGTGCAAAAGAAGGAGAATTGGATTTATGAAAAAACAAATTGCGAATGAATTAATAGATTTTATATATAACAGTCCAACAGCTTATAATGCAGTAGAGACTATAAAAGTGTGGTTGAAAAAAGAAGGATTTATAGAGTTAAAATCAGCTGATAAGTGGAATCTTTCAGAAGGTGGAAAATATTTTGTAGATAAGAATAATAGTGGGCTTGTTGCATTTGCAGTAGGAGAAGGAAATATTGCAGAGCATGGATTTAAATTGATAGGTGCACATACAGATGCGCCAGGATTTAGAATTAAACCAGCAGCAGATATGAAAGTAGAAAAAAATTATATTAAGCTTAATACAGAAGTTTATGGTGGACCAATAATGAGTACTTGGTTTGATAGACCACTTGCATTAGCAGGGAGAGTTACTCTTATGTCAGAAAATCCATTAAAGCCAGAGAGTAGAATAATAAATATAAATAAACCTATAATGATTATACCAAATGTAGCTATTCACATGAATAGAGAAGTGAATACTGGGTTTAATATAAATCCTCAAAAAGATACATTACCGTTGCTTGGACTAATTAATGAAGAAATGGAAAAAGATAATTATTTGATAAGTCTTTTAGCAGATGAAATGGATGTTAAAGAAGAAGATATATTAGATTTTGAACTTATGCCATATGAGTTTGAGAAGGGTTCAATTATTGGATTAAATGAAGAGTTTATATCAACAGGAAGACTTGATAATTTATCAATGATTCAAGCCGGACTTAAAGCTATTGTTGATTCAAAAGTTAAGAATGGTGTAAATGTTATGCTTTGTTATGATAACGAAGAGGTGGGAAGTAGAACTAAACAAGGAGCAGATTCCCCTTTCTTCCCAGAAGTATTAGAAAGAATAGTTCTTTCACTTGGAGGGGATAGAGAAGATTTGTTTAGAGCAATTGCAAATTCATTCTTAATTTCAGCGGACCTTGCTCATGCTATTCATCCTAATTCACCAGAGAAACATGATCCTGTTGTAAGACCTATGATGGGTAAAGGTCCGGTTATTAAAATAGCTGCATCACAAAGTTACTCAACAGATAGTGAGGGAGCTGCAACATTTGAAATGATTGCTAAAAAAGCAGGAGTTTCAGTACAAAGATTTGTTAATAGATCTGATGTAAGAGGTGGTTCAACAATAGGACCTATAGCAACATCACATTTAGCAGTTAAAACAGTAGATATGGGAAATGCTGTACTTGCAATGCACTCAATAAGAGAACTTGGTTCAGTAGAAGATCATGTAAAGTGTATTAAAGTATTCACAGAATTTTATAATTTATAAAATTTAATTTAAGTGAAAAATCACTACTTCAATTCGAAGTAGTGGTTTTTATTTCTAGATTTAGGGTAAAATAAAAAAATAATATATTATTTTAAGTGAAAAAATTAGTTGCTTGAAAGTATAAAGTTAATAATGTATAATAACAATTAACTAATAATTGTTATTGATTAAGAAGAGGGTTAAAATAAAAAAATATATATAAAGGTTATTTTGTAGTATAAACAAAAAAATATTATATTATTTAAAAATATAATTTGTACGAAAGATAAAGGAGTAGATAAAATGTCAGTGATTATGGAGAAAAGACCATCAGATTCAAAGATAATAACAAGTGAGGTTGTATGGCCACATAAAGCTAATATAGCAGGAAATATGCATGGTGGAGAAATTATGAAAATGATGGATTCAACAGCATACGCATCATCAAGAAGATATGCAAATAGTAATACAGTTACAGCTAGAGTTGATGAATTACAATTCCATTCACCAGTATACATAGGAGATTTAATAACATGTACAGCTGAGGTTGTTTATGTTGGTAAATCTTCAATGCAAGTAAAAGTTGCAGTAGATGTAGAAAGCCTTGAATGTAAAGATGTATGTTATAAAACAAGAGCTTTATCAGCATACTTTACAATGGTTGCTTTAGATGAAAATAATAAGCCAGTAAGAGTTCCTTCATTAATAATAGAAACAGATGAGGAAAAAGCTAATTATGAAGAGGGAAAATCAAAATATGAGGCTCAAAAAAAGAATAAATAGTATAATTACTTATAATGAGTTAAAATAGTATTGATAAATTAAAGTTTTATAGAGAAATCTATAAAGCTTTAATTTTTATCTTAAATTTTTACAAAAGGAGAAATAACTATTTAGGTTGAAAAAACATATGAATAACAATTTAATTAAAGGAACAAGTCAGGGGCTAATGGCAGGTATTACATGGGCATTAGATACAGTATTTAGTGCAATGGCACTTTCAATGTTTCCTTTTATAAGTTTAAAACAAGCAGCGCTTGTTGCACCTTTTGTTGGGGTGTTTTTTCATGATTCAATATCAGGAATTTGGACTTTTATATACATAGTTATAACAGGCAAGTTTCGAGATTTGCTAAAGGTTATGAAAACAAAGTCAGTAAGAACAGCTATTATTATAGGATTTCTAGCAGGGCCAATTGCTATGACGGGATATTATGGAGCAGTAAATTATATGGGAGCATCAAATGCAGCTACTTTTACAGCCATTTATCCAGTTGTTGGAGCATTATTTTCAGCTTTAATTCTTAAAGAAAGATTAAATTATAAAGCATGGATTGGTCTTGTACTTAGTATAATAGGAGTTATGGTCTTAGGGTATGGAGGAGACTCACAGCCAATGACGATAACAGGGATTTTATTTGGTCTTATGGCAATATTAGGGTGGGGAGGAGAAACTGTTTTATGTGCTTTTGGACTAGAAACAGACAAAGACTTAAAACCAGAATATGTGCTTCAGATAAGACAAATTATATCAGGATTTACATATCTTTTAATATTTTTACCTCTTCTATCAGCACTTCCAGTTGCAAAAGAAGTTGTAATGCATAAAGAGACATTAATGATGTTTGCACTTGCAGCACTTGCAGGTACAGTTTCAATAATTTTCTATTATAAGACAATAGATTCAGTAGGACCAACAAAAGCAATGGGTTTAAACTCAACTTGCTCAATATGGTCAATGGTATTTGCACTTATCCTTCAAGGTAAGGCAATAACACCAACTATGATTATAGCAGCAATAATAGTTATATTTGGAACTTTATATATGGTCTCACAACCAAGAAGAAAAGCATAAAAAAAACTCCCAATAATTTGGGAGTTTTTAATTTTAAAAAATAAGATATATTAAAGCTAAAATTGCTAAAACACTTATAATAATACAAAGCCATAACTCCCAAGATTTTTCAAACATTTTTTCTTTTTGTTCTTTAGCTCTAATAATTATAAATATTAGACCGATTGCATATAGAATGAATAATTGAAGAATACCTGTAATTCCAGATGTTGAAAGTGCGTATAATGCAAAAAGCATACTAAGAATTGAATAAATTAAGTAACTTGCTTTTTTTTCTGCCCAAGATATTTTTATTAAGAATGCAGCAGATAAAATATAAGGTAATAAAACCATTGCAGTTGCAATATTTGTTACAGCGGTAAAAGCATTATTTGCAAACATTGCAAAGATAAATCCAAGTTGCATTATAATACCATTAAGTATTAATGAGTTGATAGCAGCTCCACTAGCACAAGTCTTAGCAAGCCCTTTAGGGAAAACCTTGTCTTGTGCAACTGTCATTGGAACTTCAGCATTTATGATAGTCCATGCAACCCAAGCACCAGCAACAGAAATTAGCACTCCTATATTAATTACCCAAGCAGCCCATGAACCATATGTTTGTTGTAAAACTCCCCCAAGAGCAGGATTTTGTAAGTTCATTAATTTATCCTGAGGTAATGCACCATAGCTTAAAAGAACAATTAATACATAACAAAGAAGAGTTCCAAGATATCCTAGAATAGTAGCTTTACCTACATCACTAGTGTTTTTAGCTCTTCCAGAGATAACAACAGCACTTTCAATACCAATAAATACCCATACTGTTTGTAATAAGCCACTTTTAACTTGATTAGGGATAGAGCCTAAATCAGTTCCACCTTGAAGTGATGGAAGATTACCCCATAAATCAGAAGTGAATAAATGTGCTTTAAATGATATAATAAGTAGAATAATAGCAAAGGCAACTGGAATTAATTTTGCGATAGTTGCAATAGTATTTAACTTTTCTCCAGCTGACATACTTTTATATAAAATAGCAATAGCACCCCAAATCATTATTGTAGCAATAATGAAACCAGTCCAAGAGTTCACGCCTCCCATAGAAGGGAAAAATGCTTTAAGAGCATAGATAAAAAGTACAGCATAAGAAACATTACCTAAAGTTTGACTAAGCCAATAACCCCAAGCTGAATTAAAACCTATATATTTACCAAAGCCTTCTTTAGCATATGTATAAATACCACCAGATAAATCAGGCCTTTTTTCATTAAGAATTTGAAAAACTTTTCCTAAACAATACATTCCAATACCTGTAATTATCCAAGCTACGATAGCGGCAATAGGACCACCAGCTTGAGACATTGAGGAAGGTAGTTGAAATATTCCACCACCTATCATAGAACCAACAACGATGGAAATTAAACCAACAAGACCAACTTTTTTTTCCATAATAAATCCTCCTTGATTAAATTATTTTGTGTTAATTTTTATAAGAGATATTCCTGCTTAAAATGTTTTTAAGCAGGAATAAAATTAAACATTTAATTTTTAGGTGCATCAGCTAAACATGAAGAAATAGAATCAAGAAGTTTCATACAAACAGTTGTCGTAATATCATATTCTAATCCAGGGTTATATTCAGCAAAATCTAAGGCTCTAACTTTTCCAGTACTAAATAAATTACATAATAAATATTCAGCATCATGAAGTGTTATTCCACCACTAACAGGAGTTCCAGTACCAGGAACTAGGTTAGAATCCATAGCATCAATATCAAAACTTACATGGAAGTTATTAACTTTGATTTCTTCCATTTTTTTAGTTACTTCCTCCATAATAGCTGTAATCCCTTTTTCTTTAATATCTTCACTTGACCAGAAATTGATGTTATATTTTTTTATTAATTCAATTTCACCTTTATCAAGATCTCTTTGACATAATAAGAAAACTTTACTAGAGTCAACTTTTTTTCCTTTAAAGTATAGATTTGTGAGTCTTTCATCTCCAAATCCCATAGAAGCAGCTAGGGGCATACCATGAATATTCCCACTAGGGCTAGAATCACCTGTGTTTATATCGCCATGAGCATCTATCCAAACAATGCCATAATCATCACCAAAATATTTAGATGTTCCAGCAAGAGTTCCAAGTCCCATTGCGTGATCACCACCAATAGAAAATGCAAAATATCCAGTTTTTACAGTATCATAGACCACCTCTGCTAAATTTTCATTAGCTTCAATTATTGGTCCAACCCACTTCATATGTTTATCATCTTTATATTTTTCAGAAGCAGGAAGTTCTTCTATAACCAAATCACCTAAGTCATATACTTTATTTCCGTACTTTTCTAAAATATTTATTAATCCCTTTTCTCTTAATTTTTTTGGACCTTTTTCAACTCCAAATCTGTCACAACCATAGTGTAATGGAATTCCTACTACATTAATTTTCATAATACTTCCTCCTATTTGATGAAGAATATTTTATTTTTTCATACAATCTTCAGCTAAAAAATTAATTACATCTAAGCAAGTTTTTGTTGTAATTTCATATTCTAATCCAGGATTATATTCAGCAAAGTCCATTGCTTTAATTTTTCCCGTGTCGAATAAAGACTTTAACATATGTTTAGTTTCATCAAGATTTAATCCTTCTTTAACAGGAGTACCTGTTCCAGGAACTAAACTTGAGTCCATAGAATCAATGTCAAAACTTATATGGAAATTATTAACTCCAGATTTATCCATAGTATTAGTAATATCTTTCATAATAGTTTCAATACCTTTTTCTTCAATATCAGAACTTTTCCAAAGATTTATATTATATTTTTTTATTAATTCAATTTCACCTTCATCTAAATCTCTTTGACATATTAAATAAACGTTTTTAGAATCTACTTTTGTTCCTTTAAAGAAAATATTTTTGAGTTTTTCACCACCAAAGCCCATTGAAGCCCCAAAAGGCATACCATGAATATTTCCACTAGGGCTAGATTCATCAGTATTGATATCACCATGTGCATCAATCCAAATAACTCCATAATCTTTTCCGAATGCTTTAGAAGCACCAGCAAGAGTTCCAAGACCTAAAGCATGATCACCACCTATAGTGAAGGGGAAATTTCCAGCATTTATTGTTGAATAAACAGATTGAGCTAAATTGTTATTTGCACTAACAATTGCTGATAAATATTTCATATTTGTATTTGCTTCAAATTTATCAAAGACAGTAACTTCATCAACATATAAATTTCCAAGATCGAAAACTTTATGTCCAGCATTATTAAATATATCAACAATACCAGCCTCTCTTAGTTTTTCAGGGCCAAATTGAACTCCATATCTATCTGAACCATAGTATAAAGGAATTCCTAATATGTTTATGTTCATGAATTTTATCT
>JBOGAY010000250.1:0-12534 GCA_051655925.1 Sarcina sp.
GTTTTTACTGATATTTTAAATACTGTTGGACCAGATTCAAGGACAGGGCTTATTGCATCAGTTCTTATGGGAACGACAGAAACTATTTTTTATACTATAACTGTTTATTTTGGAGCTGTTGGAATAAAGAAAGCAAGACATACTCTTTGGGCAACAACTATGGCAGATATGGTTTCAATTATTTTAGCGGTAATACTTGTTGGGTTTTTCTTTTTTTAAAAGTAACAAAAAGCTTGTCCTCATTAAGATGAGGGCAAGCTTTTAAAATTTTAATTATTTATTGTGAATTGAATTTAAATCATCAATTGTGTGTTTAAGATCTTTAATGAACATCATAGCCATGTTTTGACCCATATCAGCTCTGATAACTAATCTTTGGATTGTTACTTCTTCCATGTTAGCTGGAAGGTGATATGCAGGTACTTGCCATCCTTTCATTAATATTCTGTCTTCTAAGTCGTATAATGTCCAGTTAACATCAGCGTCATCTTTAAGTTTGTAGCAAACTATTGGAAGATCATCACCATCATTATAAATTTCAAATATTCCAAGTTTTTCGATTTCTGATGATAGGTACATAGCAACGTCTCTTGTTCTTAAGTGAATTTTTCTGAATCCGTCAAATCCATATCTTAAGAATGTGTAGTATTGTCCGATTATTTGGCTAGCTGATCTTGAGAAGTTGATAGCTATTGTTGGCATACTTCCACCAAGGTAGCTTACTTCAAATTGTAATTCTTTATCTAAGAATTTTTCATCTCTCCAGATTATCCAACCGATACCTGGGTAAACAAGACCATATTTGTGTCCTGATGTATTGATTGATATAACGTTTTTAAGTCTGAAATCCCACTCAAGGTCTGGTTGTGTGAATGGAGCAAACATAGCTCCTGAAGCACCATCAACGTGAATATAAACTTTATAATCTGTTGTTTTGTTGTATTCTTCAACAACATCATTTAAAGCTTTGATATCATCGAATTTACCTGTGTAAGTTAATCCAAGGATTCCAATTATACCGATTGTGTATTCATCAACGTAATCTAATACTTTTTTAGGATCAAGACACATAGCTTCTTTATCCATTGGTACTGTTCTAAGTTCTATATCCCAGTATACACAGAATTTTTCCCAACATACTTGGTATCCTGATGATATTACAAGATTAGGTTTTTTAGCATTTATATCTAAACCAAGTTTTGCTGCATTTTTTCTCCAAGCAAACTTCATTGCAAGTCCACCAAGCATACATGCCTCAGAAGAACCAACAGTTGATGTACCTATTGACTTTTCTGATTCAGAAGCATTCCAAAGGTTTGAAATCATTTTTACGCAACGAGTTTCTATTTCAGTTGTTTGTGGATATTCAGATTTATCTATAGCATTTTTCTCTAATGTCTCTGACATTATCTGTATAGCTTCATCTTCCATATAAGTTTGACAGAATGTAGCAAGATTTAATCTAGCATTACCTTCATTAAGTAATTCATCTTTAATTAATCTGTAAGCAATTTTTGGATCCATTGACTCTTCAGCCATTTTCTCTGATGGTAGTGGCATATCACTCTCTTTACTACCGAATATTGGTGTGAAAGCACCCTCTACTTCATTTTTATCATCGTATAACATAATATATACCTCCTGCTTTATCATATATAATGATATTTGCTAAATTTTATTATTTTTTCTTTTGTTTTATTAAAATGATTTTTTTTATGCAATTGATAGAAAATTAATTATTTGTTTTGATCATTAGTTTTCTTAGGCAATTCAATTGATGTGTTAATTTTATTCTTTTTAATTAATAATCACAAATTTTAAAATTTAAAAAAAAATAGAATTTATAGCTTAAATTTTGACGGAAATCTTTCAAATGCTAATACATACTAAAAGATACTAAATAATGCTAAATAATTGATAAAGTTAGTATATAATCCAATAATTAGTGCCACTACAGAAGTAGAATTTTAAAAAGTGATAATAAAAACATAATGAATTAAAGAAATTTTTGTATTTTTAATTTTTTTCTAATGATAAATATGCACAATAGTATGCTGTGATTTAAAGATAAAACCGATAAATTGGTTAATTGATAAGTATAAATATTAATAAAGAGTTAATAAAAAGTAAATTGGTAGTTAAAAGTGCTTTTTTTGTAAAATTTATGAATTTATAACTAGATACTGTATTTTAAAAGTATGATTAATAACTTTAACGGTTACTAAATTAATAAATTGCAAGAATATACATATTTATTTGCATAATTATTAGAAAATATATTTTTTTTTAGCAAAATAAAAATGGAAAATATAAATGGAAATTCAAATATACTAGGCAGATAGATAGATGAGGATACAGTTTTTATAAATCTATTAAAAAAAATATGAAAGTTTATACATATTAATAAAATAATTATACGTTGATATCATTAATTAATTTTTCTGTTTTTTATGAAAACGTATTGAAAAATAGAAATTTAATATCCAAAAAACAGTAAAATTCCATAAAGTGTAAAAATTGCTTTTGATAGGTAATTATTGATGATTAAATCACAAGTGTTAAAAAATAGTAAGTCTTTTTAAAATTTTTATAAAAAAAATCAAATATTTTGATAAATTTAAAATTCATACTATTCGTAAAAGATATGAAATTAAAAAAAGAAAATTGGAATAAAGAATATATTAAAGTAGAAAACAAGAGCAATGGAGAGTTAATTTATACAGATTACTAATAAAGGTGTAATTTAACCTTTAAATAGCTTTAAATGGAATTTAAAAATTTTTTTTGATAGTTATATAATTTATCACAGGAACTTTTTTAAAAAATTTAATTTGTGAATATAATAAAAAATTAAGTTCTAGTTCAAGAGATTATACTTTGACTAGTTTATTTTTTTGAAAAATATTATGTATTTTTTTTACTAATATTCAATAAATTAAATATTAAAACTTAATAAGGAGGGTGTTTAGAATGAATGTATTTGCACCAGTATTTACCGTAAATATCTTAGGATTTAAAGTAGGTAGTGGGATAGTAATTCAATGGGGCGTCATGATTGTTTTAATAATTCTAGGTGTACTTCTTGCTAGAAATCTTAAAAAAGGTAAGCCTAGCAAAATACAAACAGTTCTTGAAATGATGTATGAAGGCTTCAATGGATTAGTCGCTGGAAATATGGGAAAAGATTATTTTTCATATGTTCCATATATAGGAACTTTAGCATTGTTTTTAGGAGTTCTTGATTTATGTGGATTAATAGGATTTGGTCCGCCAACAAGAAACTTAAGTGTAGTTATAGGTTTTACTACGATTACATTTGTGTTAGTTCATTATAATTCAATTAAAAGAAAGCGTCTTGGTGGATACTTAAAAGGTTATTGTAAGCCATTTGCATTAATGCTACCTATAAATATAATTGAGAAAATAGTTTTCCCAGTTTCATTAGCATTACGTTTATTTGGTAATATGCTTGCTGCATATATTGTTATGACACTAATTTATACAGGACTTGGTCACATAACAATGTTTGCACAACTTATAATACCTATAATACCACATGCGTTCTTTGATTTATTTGATGGAACTATACAAACAATAATATTTGTAATGCTTACAGCTATTACTATCAAAATAGAAGGTCAAACCGAAGAAGTTTAAATTTATGTTTTAAGGAGGATTTAATTATGGGAATAGGAATGCTTGCAGCAGGAATTGCTGTTATGGGAGCAATTGGTGGAGGTATAGGAACTGGTATAGCAACATCAGCTGCTATTGAAGCTAGTGCACAACAACCAGAGGCTTCAGGGAAAATTCAAACTATTTTTATTATGGCATGTGGGCTTTGTGGAGCAACAGCTATATATGGATTAATAATTTCAATAATATTACTTTTTGTTAAGTAGATTTTTATTAAAAATAAAGGAGTGACATAATATGGATTATGCATTATTAGGAGCTGGATTTGCAGCGGTAACAGCACTTGGTGCAGGTATAGGTATTGGTATAGCTGCTAAAGGAGCAGTTAAAAGTATTGCAAGAAGACCAGAACAAAGTGGGAAGGTAATGTCTACATTTATTCTTGGTGCGGGACTTGCAGAGGCAACAGCTATATACGGATTAGTAGTTGCGATTATATTATTATTTGTTAAATAAAGCCACTAAAGATTAGAAATGGTTTAAAAATCTTTAGAAGGAGGTTGAATTTTGAAATGGAGATACATTTATCAACAGTCATTATAACAATAATAAACTGCATTATTTTATTCTTAATATTAAAACACTTCTTTTGGGGGAAAATTGCAAGTGCTATTAATGAAAGACAAAAAGATATTGTTGATATATTAGATAATGCTGATATGAAATTTAAAGAAGGCGAAGAATTTAGTAGAACAAATAAAGCTTTACTAGATGGAGCTAAAGAAGAAGGTAAAAAAATTACAGAGGCTAGAAAACGCCAAGCTGATAAAATCTATGATGAAATTTTAGAGTCAGCTAGAGAAGAAGCAAGTGCAATAAGAAAAAGAGCTGAAAATGATATAGCAAGAGAATTGGATAAAGCTAAGTTTGAGATTAAAGAACAAGTTATTGAGCTCGCATTAGTTGTTTCACAAAAAGCTTTAGATAAAAAATTAGATGAGGCTGAGCATAGAAGACTTATTGATAGTTTTATTGATGAGGTAGTTTAATATGTATGAATTTTTAGATAAAAGATATGCACTTGCATTATATGAAATTGCACAAGAGCAAGGTAAAGTAATTGAGTTTATAGATGATCTAAGAGAAGCGAATAGAATAATAAATTCTAATGAAGAGTTTAAAGAAATCTTAGAAAATCCTAATATAAGCAAAAGAAGAAAAAAAGAAATTATAAAAGAAATTTTTGATGGACAAACTTTTGAAGCACTTGTTTCTTTCTTATGTGTTCTTGTAGATAAAGGTAGAATTCTTTATTTAGAAGAAAAAATAAGACAGATGGAACTAATATATCTTGAGAAGCACAATATATTAGAGGCGACAGTAACAAGCGTTATTCCATTAACAGATCAAGAGTTTTTAAAACTACATGAAAAATTAGAGAAAAAGTACGGCAAAGAAGTAATACTTAAAAAGGAAATTGATCCGAGTATTATAGGTGGGCTTTTTGTTAAAGTCGGCAATGAAGTTATAGATGGAACTGTAGCAGGAAAATACAAAGAAATTAAAAATATTATGATAAGTAGTAAATAAAAGATAGGGGTGGTGAGTATATGCATATCAAACCAGAAGAAATCACTTCAATCATTAAGAGAGAAGTAGAGAAATATAAAACAACATTAGAAACAGTTGACTCTGGTACAATAATTCAAATTGGAGATGGTGTTGCTACTGTTTATGGTTTAGATAAATGTGTTGAAGGTGAACTTTTGAAATTCCCAAATGATGTTTATGGTATGGCACTTAACTTAGAACTTGATAGTGTTGGTTGTGTTTTACTTGGTTCAGAAAAGGGAATTAAAGAGGGTGACACTGTTGAAAGAACTGGAAAAGTTGTTGAAGTACCAGTTGGTGATGCACTTATAGGAAGAGTTGTAAATGCATTAGGAATGCCAATAGATGGAAAAGGACCAGTTCAAAATGATGGATATAGACCAATAGAAATGGAAGCTCCATCAATCATAGATAGAAGTTCAGTTAATGAGCCACTACAAACAGGTATTAAAGCTATTGACTCAATGATTCCAATAGGAAAAGGTCAAAGGGAGCTTATTATAGGAGATAGACAAACAGGTAAAACTGCTATAGCTATTGATACTATTTTAAATCAAAAGGGTAAAGATGTTATTTGTATATATGTTGCCATTGGGCAAAAACAATCAACAGTTGCGAATATAGTTAATACTTTAGAAGTTGCAGGTGCTATGGATTACAGTATAGTTGTTACAGCAACAGCTTCAGAAACTGCACCATTACAATATATTTCACCATATTCAGCATGTTCAATGGCTGAGTACTTTATGTATAAAGGTAAAGATGTTCTTGTTGTTTATGATGATTTATCAAAACATGCAGTTGCGTATAGAACAATGGCTTTACTTTTAAGAAGATCACCAGGTAGAGAAGCTTATCCAGGAGATGTTTTCTATATTCACTCAAGACTTCTTGAAAGAGCAGCGAAGCTTTCAGAGGAACTTGGAAAAGGTTCAATCACAGCATTACCTATAATAGAAACACTTGCGGGAGACGTTTCAGCTTATATACCTACTAACGTTATATCAATTACTGATGGACAAATATTCCTTGAAACAGGATTATTCAACTCAGGACAAAGACCAGCTGTTAACGCAGGTATTTCAGTTTCAAGGGTTGGAGGAAGTGCTCAGATTAAAGCTATGAAACAAGTTACAGGTACTCTTAGACTTGAGCTTGCACAATATAGAGAACTTGCAGCTTTCTCACAATTTGGTTCAGACTTAGATAAAGATACAAGAAGAAGACTTGAAAAAGGTAAAAGACTTGTTGAGATATTAAAACAAGGTCAATATAAACCAATGACAGTTGAACATCAAGTTATATTATTCTATGCAGCACTTAATAACTTCCTAACAGACATTTCAATTGACGATATTGGAAGATTTGAAAAAGAGCTTATCGAATATATAGAAGAAAAAGATTATGCAGTAATTTCTTTAATAAGAGAACAAAAGAAAATAACTGATGAGGTTAAAGTAAGTATAGAAGAAGCAATTAGTGAATTTAAAAAAGTGTTTATAAGTAAATAATTCTTATAGATAGCTAGGAGGTGAGAGTATGCCAGCAGCAGGATTGTTAGTTATTAAAAGAAGAATTAGCAGTGTTAAAAGTACTCAAAAGATAACAAAAGCTATGGCGTTAGTTGCAACAGCTAAGGTTAAAAAAGCTAGAAATAAACTTACAGAGAATAATAGTTATTTCGAAAAATTAGAAATGATGAAAAAAGATATGTTTATGTTCAAAGAGGACTTTAAAGATAATGAATTTATTATACCTAATGGATCTGATAAAAAACTTTATGTTGTGTTTACCTCAAATTCAGGGTTCTGTGGTGGATTTAACGGTGGTGGAGCTATTTACTTGAATGAAAAGTATGCTACTAAAGAAGAAAAATCAAAAATTGCTACTTATGTATTAGGAAGTAAAGGAGTTTCTTATTTAAATAAATATAAGATAGAAGTTGTGGCAACAGATGATTCTATACATGGAGATATTGATATCAAAACTGCTAGAAGAATTGTTGGGAAACTTATGAATATGTATTTAAATAAAGAATTTGGAGAGATTTCTTTTGTATATACAAAGTTTAAATCACCAGTTGAGCAAGAACTTGTAGAAGTTCCTGTTTTACCATTTAGTATTGAGGGAACTGAAGAAACAGATATAAATATATTTAATAAAGAAATGCATTCAGATGAGCTTATTGAAAGTTTTATATATAGATATGTTGAAGGTTTATTAATTAATGCAACTTATAGTGCTATGGCTAGTGAAGAAAATGCTAGAATGCAAGCAATGGATGGTGCTACAAGAAACGCTGGAGATATTATTGATAATCTTAATACAAAATATAATAGAATTAGACAAGCTGCTATTACACAAGAAATTTCTGAAATAGTAGGTGGAGCAGAGTCACAAAAATAGTTAAGGAGGGGAATATCATGGCTGATAATATAGGAAAAGTTGTTCAGGTTATAGGTCCGGTAGTTGACATAAAGTTTGAATCAGGACATCTACCAGATATGTATAACGCTATAAGAATAAAAGATGGAGAAAAAGAAATTATTTGTGAGGTAGAGCAACATCTAGGTGATGATATAGTTAGAACTATTGCGATGGAATCTACAGAAGGACTTGCAAGAGGGATACAGGCAATTGATACAGGAGCAGCTATATCTGTCCCAGTTGGAGAAGAAGTTCTTGGTCGATTATTTAATGTTCTTGGAAAAGCTGTTGATAATAAGGGACCAGTAAATGCAGAAAAGTATTATCCAATACACAGACCTGCCCCAACATTTGAAGAACAATCAGTTGTTCCTGAAATGTTTGAGACTGGTATCAAAGTAATAGACCTTATTGCACCATATCAAAGAGGGGGAAAAATAGGACTATTTGGAGGCGCTGGAGTTGGTAAAACAGTTCTTATACAAGAGCTTATCAACAATATAGCAAAACAACATGGTGGGCTATCAGTATTCACAGGTGTTGGAGAAAGATCAAGAGAAGGTAATGATTTACTTGGAGAGATGTCAGAGTCTGGTGTTATAGATAAGACTGCACTAGTATTTGGACAAATGAATGAACCACCTGGAGCAAGAATGAGAGTTGCTTTAACTGGTCTTACAATTGCTGAGTCTTTCAGAGATAAAGGACAAGATGTGTTACTATTTATAGATAATATTTTCAGATTCTCACAAGCTGGTTCAGAGGTTTCAGCTTTACTTGGAAGAATACCATCAGCGGTTGGTTACCAACCAACACTTGCAACAGAGATGGGATCACTTCAAGAGAGAATTACATCTACTAAAAATGGTTCTATAACATCAGTTCAAGCAGTTTATGTTCCTGCTGATGACTTAACTGACCCAGCACCAGCAACAACATTCTCACACCTTGATGCTAAAACAGTTTTATCAAGAGCGATTGTTGAAAAAGGTATTTACCCAGCTGTTGACCCACTTGATTCTTCATCAAGAATTCTTGATCCAAGAGTTGTTGGAGAAGAGCATTATCAAGTAGCAACAAAAGTTAAGAATATATTAGAAAGATATACAGAACTTCAAGATATTATTGCAATTCTTGGTATAGATGAATTATCAGATGAAGATAAACTAGTTGTATCAAGAGCAAGAAAGATAGAAAAATTCTTATCACAACCATTTACAGTTGCTGAGCAATTTACAGGTCTTCCAGGAAGATATGTTCCTGTAAAAGAAACTGTAAGAGGATTTAAAGAAATTTTAGAAGGTAAACATGATAGTTTACCAGAATCAGCATTCTTATCAGTTGGAACAATAGAAGAGGCTATTGAGAAAGCTAAGAAAATAGAAGCTGAATAGGGGATGATATAAGTGAGTACTTTTAAATTATCAGTTTTGACTCCTCACAGAAACTTTTTTGATGGTAATGCTAAGAAGATAGTATGTACTGATGTGAATGGTGAATTTTCAATATTTGCAAACCACCAAAATCTTATAACAGCTATATTGCCATGTGTAGCGACTATTGAAGATGAAAATTCAAATGAGATACAGGTTTTTGTTTCAGGAGGTATTATAGAGATTAGAGAAGGTGTAGTTAGTCTTTGTGTTGATACACTTGAAACAAAAGAAGAGATTGATGTTCAAAGAGCAGAGAGAGCTAAAACGAAAAAAGAAGAAGAGTTAAAAAGTAAAGAAAATAGTAAAGTTGATGAAATGTTGGTTAAATTATCACTTAATAGAGCTATTGAGAGATTAAAATTTGCGAAAAAATAGTGATATGATATAAAAACTCATTTGAAATAGAAATATTTCAAATGAGTTTTTTTGTCTAAAAGACAAAATTTTTTATTTTTGAAAATATATTTATATTAATTTTTATTGAAAAAAGTTGATTTATATTTATGGTGTTCACTATTTGTTTAAATTGTTAAAAAAATATTCATCGAGAAAGTGAGTAAATATGATTAAATTAGTAAAGAAAAGGTTTACTTGATAATAAATTAACAATATACGGCGTGTTAAATATGAATAAAACGCTAATAATACGAAAAAATATAAAAAAAGCAATAAATCGACAAAAAAGCATTGCAAAAAAAATCAATAGTATGTTAAAATATTATCAAAGGCCGAGGTAAAAAAAACCATATACTAGAATTAATTTGAAATTGTTTTGTATAAGTATGTGATTTAGTTGGCAAATAAAGAAAGGAAATCATAATTTAAACTTTAGGTTGTGATTTAATAGGGTGGTATTAATGAAGGTAACAAACGTTGATGAATTAAGACTAAAACTTGAACAAGTTAGAGCTGCTCAAAAAGAGTACTCAACATTCAGTCAAGAAAAGGTAAATGAAATTTTCAGAGCAGCAGCAATGGCAGCAAACAATGCTAGAATAGAGCTTGCTAAAATGGCTGTTGAAGAATCAGGAATGGGAATAGTTGAAGATAAGGTTGTTAAAAACCACTTCGCTTCAGAATATATATATAACAAATACAAAGATGAGAAAACTTGTGGAGTTATCGAGAAAGATGAGTCATTCGGAATAACAAAAATTGCTGAGCCAATCGGGGTTGTTGCAGCAGTAGTTCCAACTACTAACCCAACATCAACAGCAATATTCAAAGCTTTAATTTCTTTAAAAACAAGAAATGCAGTAGTATTCTCACCACACCCAAGAGCTAAAAATTCTACAATAGCAGCAGCTAAAATTGTTTTAGATGCAGCTGTTAAAGCAGGAGCTCCAGCAGGAATAATTGGATGGATAGATGAGCCATCAGTTGAAATGTCACAAATATTAATGTCAGAAGCTGATATAACACTTGCTACAGGTGGACCAGGAATGGTTAAAGCTGCTTATTCATCAGGTAAACCAGCTATCGGAGTTGGAGCAGGTAACACACCAGCTATCATTGATGAAACAGCTCACTTAAAAATGGCAGTAAGTTCAATCTTATTATCAAAAACATTTGATAACGGAGTTATCTGTGCTTCAGAGCAAACAGTTTTAGTAGTAGATTCAGTTTATGATGAAGTTAGAAAAGAGTTTGCAGACAGAGGAGCTTACTTCTTAAAAGGTGCTGAAGTTGATAAGGTAAGAAAAGTTATCTTAATAAACGGTGCTTTAAATGCTAAAATAGTTGGTCAATCAGCTTATAACATAGCAAAACTTGCTGGTGTTAAAGTTCCAGTTGACGCTAAAGTATTAATAGGTGAAGTTGAATCAGTAGAATTAGAAGAAGAATTCTCACATGAAAAATTATCACCAGTTCTTGGAATGTACAGAGTTAAAAACTTTGATGAAGCTTTAGTTAAAGCTGAAAGATTAGTAGAACTTGGTGGATTCGGACATACATCAGTTTTATATACAGATACAAGAAAATCACAAGATAGAGTTGCTAAATTCGGTGCAACTATGAAAACAGGAAGAACAATCATCAACATGCCTTCAACACAAGGTGCTATAGGAGATTTATATAACTTTAAGTTAGCTCCATCATTAACACTTGGTTGTGGTTCATGGGGTGGAAACTCAGTTTCAGAAAACGTTGGTCCAAAACACCTTATAAACGTTAAGAGTGTTGCGGAAAGGAGAGAAAATATGCTTTGGTATAGAGTTCCAGAAAAAATTTACTTCAAATCAGGTGCTTTAGGAGTTGCTTTAAGAGAACTTCAAGACTTAGGTAAGAAGAAAGTATTTATAGTAACAGATAGAGTACTTGCAGATTTAGGATACGTAGATAAAATTACTAAAGTATTAGAAGAAATTAACGTTGATTTTAGAGTATTCAGTGATGTAACACCAGATCCAACATTAGCTTGTGCTAAAAAAGGTGCTGAAGCAATGAGAAGCTACGAGCCAGATGCAATCATCGCTCTTGGTGGAGGTTCACCAATGGATGCTGCTAAGATTATGTGGGTATTATATGAGCACCCAGAAGTTCACTTCGAGGACTTAGCAATGAGATTCATGGATATCAGAAAGAGAGTTTACAAATTCCCAACAATGGGTCAAAAAGCTATGATGATATCAGTTCCAACATCAGCTGGTACAGGTTCAGAGGTTACACCTTTCGCTGTTATCACAGATGAAGTTTCAGGACACAAATATCCATTAGCAGATTACGAGTTAACACCAAACATGGCTATCATCGATGCTGAGCTTATGATGAACATGCCAAGAGGATTAACAGCTGCTTCAGGAATAGATGCTTTAACTCACGCTTTAGAAGCTTACGTTTCAGTACTTGCTTCAGAGTTTACAAACGGGCAAGCATTAGAAGCTATTAGATTAATATTCAAATACTTACCAGAGGCTTACAACAACGGAACAACAGATGTTAAAGCTAGAGAAAAAATGGCTCATGCTTCAACAATAGCTGGTATGGCATTTGCAAATGCATTCTTAGGAGTATGTCACTCAATGGCTCATAAATTAGGAGCAGAGCACCATATCCCTCACGGAATTGCAAACGCATTATTAATCAACCAAGTTATCAAATTCAATGCTGTTGATAACCCAAGAAAACAAGCTGCATTCCCACAATACAAATATCCAAACGCTAAGTGGAGATATGCACAAGTTGCTGATTACTTAGGACTTGGTGGTAAGACAGAAGATGAGAAAGTAAACAACTTAATCAAAGCTATCGACGAATTAAAAGCTAAACTTAACATCCCAACAAGCATAGCTGATGCAGGAGTTAAGAAAGAAGCATTCTTCGCTACACTTGATAAATTAAGTGAAGAAGCATTTGATGACCAATGTACAGGGGCTAACCCAAGATACCCATTAATCAGTGAGATTAAACAAATGTACATCAA
>JBOGAY010000251.1:0-40198 GCA_051655925.1 Sarcina sp.
AAAAGAATTGGAAAAAAAAGAAATGAAATTAATGAAAAAGAAGAGACAATATATATTAGTGAAATTTATGAAGTTGAAATAACAGAAAATTGTGTTTTTGGTGATTATTTTTATTGCTAAAAAATTAAGGAGAAGTTAATATGGATGATTTGAGTAAATATGGTAGAAAAGAAACTATAGTTCCAGATGTTTTTATTTATAGAATTCGTGGTGGATATAATCTAGCTTATTATGAAGAAATAAAAGATAAGTTAGTAAAAGAACCTCTTGAAATAGATGATAATTTATATATTACTCCTGGTAATTTGGTAAAAAGATGGGGTAAAGAAAAATCAAAAATAAGAACGTTAGAATATATAAATCCAATGAAATATTTAGGTTATATTCAAGAGGAAAAGCATAAGCATTTATTTTTAACGGCTGATGAAGTTTATTGTTCTGAAGTTATATTCATAGGTAAAGATACTCTAGTTAATATAATGGGCGGAGAAGGTGTTATTGATATTAGAAATTTAGCTAAAAGCGAAATAATAAGGAAAAGAGAATAAATAAAATCAAAAATAGAATATACAAATGATAGAACTGAATTGGAGGATAAAGAATGATAGATTTAAGTAATATTGATATTAGAGATTTGGTTGCAGAATTAAGAACTAGAAAAGAGGTTAAATTTCATTATGTTGAAGAAGGCATGGAGTGTACTTTAGAAACAAATGAATTTGATGGAGAAATAGAAGGACCATTAATTTTATTAGAAATACAAGATTGGGAGTTAGTAGAAAAATGTTAGAGATTAGAGCTTGGGATGAGATTAATAAAAAAATGATACAAGTTGATGCTATAAACTATTGGAATGAAAGTATTGAAAATGAAGATACACAACAGATCCCATTTACTGATGTAATTATTATGAGGAAAAGTTCATATAAAGATAAAAATGGTAATTTTATTTATGAGGGAGATAAATTAAAATTATTGGATAAAAACAAAGAGGAAATAATAACTGTTTGTAGTTATGGAAAATGGAAAAGAAGAATGGATTCTGGAGAACTTGTGGAAATAGAAGGATTTTGTTTCTTAGTTGAAAATACACCAACTTTTCCAATTATAAAAAATTATATAAAGAAACATGATACAGAAATTATGGAAATAATTGGAAATATCTATGAAAAATGAATTTAATAAAATTCCGACGGTCGGAAAACTAAATGGAGGAGAAATATGAAGTTATTAATGCTAGGAATATTTATTTCAGTATTAATTGGAATAAGTATAGGTACAAATTTATCTGGATTATTTGAAGATGTGATGTATCTTTCTATGGGTCAAGATAAATATTTTGAGTGGTATAGAAATAATTTTATACATCCTAAGACAACAATACCAATACATATTATGATGTTAATAATATTAGGTTATGGAATTTATAAATTGATAATGTTTTTAAAATAAATTAAATAAGGAGGTTTCCGACGGTCGGAATGGATAGAGAGAAAAAAGAGAAAATACTAAAATGGCTTAAGGAGCAAGTGGAAAAACATGGAGACATTAAGTATTCTAAATTGGTAGAATTATCTAAAAGAGCCGAAGTTGGAATACCTATGATTTTTAGCCTAATGACTAGAAATAGTTTAATGTCAAAATTAAATAATGACTTAGAGCCATCTGAATAATATCAGGTGGCTTTGTTATAAATGGAGGGGACATGAATGATTTAGAAAGATATTTTAGAGAAAAATATCTGAGTGAAAATACAATAAAAACATATCTTAGAAATATCTCTATCTTTATCAATTGGTATTCTGGAGAAATTACTAATATAGATCCAATAATAGTTGATGATTATAAAAAATATTTAATGGAAGAAAGAAAAATTAGTATAAGAAGTGTTGCAGCATACTTTAATAGTTTAAAGATATTTATAAAATATATCTATGAAAGATATAAAATAGTAACAAAATTAAGTGTTATAAATGAGTATGGAAAACTTATTAGAGTGAATATCCCTCATATAAAGCATAAAATAAAGGATATAAACTACAATAAAGAGTTATCTGTTAAAGAAGTTAAGAGACTTCTTAAAGTAGCATTAAAGGCAAATGAAAGAGATTATTTATTGTTTTTAACAATGACATTAACAGGAATGAGAGTTTCAGAAACTTTAAGTTTAAAAGTTTTTCAATTAAAAGATTTAATGATAGAAGTTACCTTGAAAGGAAGAACAAGAAGTTTAATATTGCCTCCATCATTAAAATCAAAATTAAAGAAATTTACTAAAGATTTTGAAAGTGAATCCTATATATTTAAATCTAATAGAAAACTAGATAAAGCTTTAGATAGAAAAACTGTATATTCTTTAATGCAAAAATATGCTGGAGAAGCTAAATTAAAAAAAGAAAAGTGTTTTCCACATAACTTAAGAAAACATTATACAGTAAATGAGATAAATATAGGAACAGATATTCAAACTTTAGCAGATGAATTAGGACATAAAAATTTAGAAACTTTAAGAATATATAAAGAAAGATCTGTTGAAGAAAAGAGAAAAAGAATGCAAAAAATTGCTAAAAAATATGGATAGAATTTTAAACAGACTAAATGAACAGTTTTTTGTGTTTTTGATAGGACTATTAACTTGCTATAAATATAATAAAATCAATAGCTAGATGAAGAAAAGTGAAAGAGACATATTTATGCTATATTATGTCTAATATTCATGATTAAATCGTGAGTACTAAATTTTAGAGTTTAAACAGTAGAGTAATATTAGGATTGTTAATATAAAGAGTTAAACAGTTGTTTAAAAAAAAGACTATAATCGTTAAGCCGAGTGTTCGGGCTTGCTGTTTAAAACTAAGTTGGTTTTGATAGTGAAATGGACCTCGGTCAGAAACAGAAAAAATTACGGGAGAGGATTAATGAGTAATAGCTTAGAAATAGTTTGTAAAAAGTGTGGGAAGAAGTTGGCAACTATTGAGATGAAATCACAAGGGGAAACAGTAGTAATGAAAGGAAGAACAGACAGTGAATCTGTTATTGCCAGTGATGGAGTGTATTGGAAGTTTAAATGTACAGATAAAAGGTGTGAATTAAGTAATAAAGAAAATGAAAAAGCTGCAATATACAAAGCTGGAACTCTAAAAAACAACCTCAAAATTAACGTTTTGTAAAAACACCTTAAAATTATATTGACACAAGATATAAAACTTGGTATTATATAACCATAAAATTAATGGTGGTTAAGAGTGAGGTGTGAAGATGAAAAAAACTTATGGATATTGTAGAATATCAACAAAAAGTCAAAGCATTGAAAGACAGATTAGAAATATAATAAGAGAGTACCCAGATGCTGATATTGTTGAAGAGGTTTGTACAGGTACAAGTTTACAAAGAACAAACTGGATAAAATTAAAAAATAAATTAAAAAAAGGTGATGTAGTAGTTTTTGATTCAGTATCAAGAATGAGCAGAAATAGTGTTGAAGGAATAAAAGAGTATTTTGAACTTATGGATAAAGGTATAGAGTTAATTTTTTTAAAAGAGCAATATATTAATACAGGAACATATAAAAGAGCCGTAGAGAGAGAATTAGAAAAAACAGGAAATAAGATAGCTGATTTATATATAAATGCAACAAATGAGGTATTTAGGATTTTAGCTGAGGAACAAATAAAAATAGCATTTGATCAATCTGAAAAAGAAGTAATGGACCTTAGACAAAGAACAAAAGAAGGTATAGAAACTGCAAGATTAAATGGAAAACAAATCGGTGGCCAAGTAGGAAAAAGTTTTAAAACTAAGAAAAGTGTTGAAGCTAAAGAGATAATACTGAAGCATTCTAAAAGGTTTGGTGGTTCTCTAAATAATGAAGAGTGTTGGAAATTGGCAGGGATATCAGAAAATAGTTTTTATAAATATGTAAAAGAGCTTGAATTAGAAAATAAATAATATTATTATATAGATATAAACTTTAAAAGACAACTAAATAAAAAGAGAGACCTTGAGTCCAGATGTTATACGATTTTTTTCGTGTACTCTGGACTTTTTTATTTATGATTCAAAGGAGGTATAAACAATGGCAGATATAACAAGAACGCCCAAGTACAGAAAGGCTTATAGTGAGTATAGAACTCTTCTTGCTAAAGCTTTAAAGGATGAAGGAGTTAATTTAAAAGATTATGAATCATACTGTGAATTAATTCCAGAGATAACAAGATCTAAGAAGTTAAGTAAAAGCTGTATTGCTAAAAAGTATGGATTAACTCCACAAAGGATTCAGAATTGGATTCAAAGGCATAATTGGAATGATTTATCTGATTACATAGATGTTCCTGGAATATTAAATTCAACAGTTGAAAAACAAGTTAAAAATAATTCTCCATATGGACCAGATATGTTAGGTAAATTAAGAGTGTATGCATCACAATTAAATACAATAGGACAGGCTAAATACACTAAAAAGGATTTAGCTGAACTATTAGGAATATCAGAGGCTACCTTTCATAAGTATATGAAAAGACCAGAGTTTAAAGATGCATATGAAGAGTCTAAATTTGGAGCTGAAAGAAAGTGGAAATATGAAAGAGCTTTAGATAAAAAAGCTTTTGGAGAAGAAATTACTGAGGTACATAGTGAAGATGGTCATAATCGTAATGGAAGATATAGTAAGAATAAAGAGATAACAAAAATTATTCCAGGAGATACAAAAGCTATAATATTTGGATTAGAAAATATAGCTCCAGATAAATATGGAAAAGATAGAAAAGAAACAATAGTTAATAATGTTAATATCAATCTTGCTGATTTAACAGATGAAGAGTTAGAGAAGCTTATAAATGGTAAATAATATTGCTTTTAAAGCTGCACTGGAACTTGAAAGAAGAAAAAGAGCAAGACTAAAGATGAAATCTTCTTTAAGAGAGTTTTTAGTTCAGGATGGAGAAGGTAATTATCAAGTAGGTAGACATCTAGAGTATTTAATAGATAAGTTAGAAAAGTTTACAAAAGATGTTCAAGAAGGAAAAAGTCCAAGAATGATTGTTTGTATGCCACCAAGACATGGTAAAAGTGAAACAGTAACAAAGAAGTTTCCAGCTTGGGCTTTGGGAAATAATCCAATGTGGGAAGTTATTATTTCATCATATTCAGCGGATTTATCTGAGGACTTCTCCAGAATATGTAGAGATACATTTGAGAAGCATCAAGATATATTTGGACTAAAGCTATCTAAAGATAGCTCATCGGTTAAAAACTGGGGAATAGAAGGTTATAGAGGAAGATTGACCGCAACTGGAGTAGGTGGAGCGGCAACTGGAAAAGGAGCACACATTGCAATAGTAGATGATCCGATTAAAAACCGACAAGATGCTCAATCTGAAACAAAGAGAAAAACAATGTTAGATTGGTATAGGTCAACTTTAAGAACTAGATTAGCTCCTGGAGGAGGAGTAATAATAGTTCAAACTAGATGGCATGATGAAGATTTAGCGGGATACTTATTAAAAGAAATGGAAAAAGAAACGGGAGAAGTATTTGATCTTATTAATTTTCCAGCTTTAGCTGAAGAGGATGATATTTTAGGTAGAGAAATTGGAGAGGTTTTATGGCCAGAAAGATATTCTAGAGAAGAACTTGAGAAAATTGAAAAAGCAATAGGAAATATAGAGTGGAATGCATTATATCAACAAAGGCCAAGTGCAGAAAATGGTGAAATATTTAAAAGACAATATTTTAAATATTTTAGTATGATATCAAACGAATATCTTGAGTATGAGGATGAATTAGGAATCCATAAGGTAAATATAAAGGACTTATTGATTTTTCAGACAATAGATACAGCCTTAAAAATAAATAAAGTAAATGACTCAACAGCAATAGGAACTTGGGGGGCTTCAAGAGATGGGAATTTATTTTTATTAGATTTATTTTTAAAAAAGTTAGAAGTTCCAGACCAATGGCCATTAATTAAAGAAATGAAGAGAAAATGGAATCCACTTTTTCAAGCTGTTGAGGATAAACAAAGTGGAACGGGAATTATTCAACAAGCAAAAAGGGAATTTATTCCTATAAAACCTTTAAAAGCTGAGAATGATAAGGTGACAAGATCTATTCCATTTTCTATAATGGTTGAAAATGGAAAAGTATACTTTAATTCAAAGATGCCACAATTGTTTGAATTTGAGGAGCAATTAATAAAATTTCCTAATGCTGCTCATGATGATGCAGTGGATGTTTGTTCTTATGCTGGAATAGTAGTTCAAAATGGTAGATTTGGAGCAGGAGGAGGAAATAGAGTATCAATGAAAGCTAAAGTGATTAGTTTTTAGGAGGAAATATGTTAAAAAAATTAAAAGAGTTTATGAGTTCAAAATCAATTGAGCCATCAAATAATTCAATAAAACTTACTAAACCAGAGAATCTACATCCAGAAATATTAAATGGAGTAATGCAAAAGTTAATGAGTTTAAGTGGGAGTTATGAAACACAAGTTTTAACAGATGAAGTTATATCTGAAATGTTGAAAGATATAGATGTAGCTTTTGCTGTAAGAAAATTAAATTTAGCGATTGGATCTAGAGAGTGGAAGATAAAATGTATTGATGAAACTGAACAAAATAACCTTTCAAAAGAGATAGAGAAAAGATTATCAGGAATAGATATTAATAAATTTATGAAAGAAGTACATAATATAAGATATTATGGATATGGAGCATTTGAAATTGTATGTGATGAAACATATAAAATAAAAAAGTTAGTCAATATTCCTCAGGAATATATAAATTTTGAAAAAGAAAAAGGTTGGTTTGTTAACATTGGAGAGGAAATATCATTAGATAATCCATATAAGTATGTGGTATGTACATATAATGATACTCTAAAAAATGTTATGGGAAAATCAGATTTAGAGCCATTACAAGAAACATATGATGCTAAAAAGGGGATAACTTCAAAAATGAGAAGTATATCTGAAAGATATGGAGATATTATTGTTGTATTTGCTTATGATCCGAATGAAACTGAAGAAGATATTAAAGCTAGAGGACAAGAGCTAAAAAATATAAAAGGGAAAAGTGCTATAGGTATTCCTGTATGGGATGGTTCTTTGAAAGATTCTGTTCATTTTATTTCTTTAGCTGATTTAAGTATAGAAATTCATACAAAATTAGAAGATAGATGGAAATCAGAGATTTCTAAATATATACTTGCTGCTGATTATTCAAGTTCACAAGGAGGAGTGGGTAGTTTTTCAAGAGACCAAGTTCAACAGAAAGAACAAGAAAAGCAAGAAGAGGACTTGTTAAAATTTATAAGAGAGTGTTTTCAGAAATGTTTAGAAGTAGATGCGGCATTTTTTGGTTATGATTCAAATAATTATATTTTGAGTTTTGAAAAAGAAATCTCAAAAAAAGAATACTCGGATATAAGGCAAAAAGATGCAACTACTGAAAAAATTATATTTGAAACTATGAAATCCTTAGGATATGGAGTCAAAAAGGAATATATTGCAGATAAATACGGCATACCTGAAGATAAAATTATAGATGTAATTCCAGAAACTGTGGAGTTTGCCAGGGGTTACCAAAAAAGAAATTATAACTAATAACTTAAATAGTTTTATAAAAAATTTAAATGATGTATTTAATCCTTTTTCAAAAGTTATATCTAAAAATATATATAAAGGCACTGACAAAATAAAAAACATAAGAGATATAAAGAGAATATCTATTGATTATAGCATCTTAGAAGAGTTTTTTATTTTAAGTAAAATTTTAGGTTATATTAATTCAAAAAAAACATTTTTCCGACCGTCGGAATTTTCAAAAGATATAAATGTATTTGATTTAGAGTTCCATGATGCGATAAATTATTTAACAACAAAAGAACTAATTGATATTAACACTGTTGAAGAAATAACAGAAGAAATTAGAAATAATTTTATTTGGATAAAAAAATCCAATGACTTAGAGATAACTAAAAAAATATTTAATCAACTTGAAAAACATATGGAAAATGGTGGAACATTTAAAAATTTTAAAGAAGATATTAAAGTTTACTTAGATAAATCTGGTCTTGGCCAAGATGGATATTATTTACAAAATGTATTTAGAACAAATTTAATGAGTGCATATAATGCTGGAGCTTATAAGCAACAGATGGAAGTAACAGATACTTTTCCATATTGGATGTATGATTCTGTAATAGATGATGGAACAACTGAAATTTGTAGAAAATTAGATGGTGTAATATATAGAGCTGATGATCCTATTTGGGATTCTATTTATCCACCAAATCATTATGGATGTAGAGGAGCTGTTATTCCACTTAGTTATGAAGATATAAAAGAAAATAACTATAAAGTTTCAAAACAAAAATTTGATTTAGATTTAAAAGAGTTTGAAGGAAATCCAGCTAAACATTATTTTGAAAACTTAAAAAATAGTGTAACAAAAAAAGAAAAAGAAGTAGATTTTTTATCTAGAAAATTGGAGATTATTGAAAATGCAAAACCTTATATGGAGAAATTTGAAATAAATAAATTTAAACCAGCAGTAGAAAGAGAAATCGTTACAAAAATAAATAAAAGATTAGGTAACGATTCTGTAATTTCACATAAATCAATGCAAGCTTATGGCTCAACAGGTTTTTCTAGGGATGGAAGAGTAACTAATATTACTTTTAAAACTGGAGACAAAAGAAGTACAGAAAGTAAAATAAAAACCATGTTCCATGAATTATTTCATGCAAGTGCAAATGATTATAAAAATCTTGTTTATCATGAGTTAGAAGAAACTATGGCAGAAACAATAGGAACTTATCTTGCAGAAGCTCATGGAGCGACATATAAAGAAATTTCAAATTCATATATAGAAATTCTAGTAGATTCTTTACCTAAATTAAAAAAATTAGATCAATTTAAATCAGCTAAAACTATTTCTGATTTTGGTAAAAAGCTTTTAGAGATTGGTAGAATTGATATGCTTTCTATTTTAGACAAAAACACTATAATGTTTAAAGAAATTAAAAATCCTCAAAAACTAGTAGACTATATTTTAAAATATGATTTAGATATAATTAAAAGTAGTGAGATAAAAGATATTTATAAGAAATTTATTACTAATTCACTAAAAGGAAAATATTCGGATGAAGTTATAGAAAATTATTTTAATAATAATTACAATAAATTTATTGAAAAAATTGAAAAAAAAGATTATAGTATAAGTAGTTATGAAGCTGTTTATTTTATAAATGCTTTATTCAAAAAGGAGGTTTTATAGTGGATAAATTTATAGAATTAGATTTACAAGGTAAACTCCAGGAGATAGAGGCAAGTTTAAAAGATAAGAACAAATTTAATGAGTATCAGCTTTATTACAATTCTTTATGCCAAAAAGATACCTTCTTAGTGGATGAAATAACTGAAGTTAATAAAGCTTTTAAAGAGAAATTAGAAGCTGATGGAGAGCATAAGTTTTTAGAAGCATTAATAAATGTTGGTTTTTTCGATGAGTAAGCCTTTAGACAGATTAGTTCATTCTATTGCTGAAAAAATAGAAAGAGCTGAAAATTTAGAGCCTTTGTTAAAAACTATTGCTATGGACATGCAAAAAGAAACTCAGTTGAATTTTAAAAATCAACGAAGTCCAGATGGTCAAGCTTGGAAAAAAAATAGAAGAGGTGGCCAAACATTAGCAAGAACAGGAATTTTAAAACGAAGTTTTACAACTTATACCTATGGAAATACAGCAGCAGTTGGAACTAATGTCCCATACGCACGCATACATCAATATGGTGGAGTGATAAAGCCTAAAAGAGGTAAATACTTAGCAATCCCGATAAATAAAAAAGCTGAAGGAAATTCTCCAAGAGATTTTGATGATACAATTTGTATAAAAGCAAAAAACGCCTTATATATTGTTAGAAAACTCGATAAAAAAGGAAAAAATTTAGAATTCCTATATAAACTCCAAAAAGAAGTTGTTGTTCCTAAAAGGGAATTTTTAGGAATAAATGATAAAATGAAAAATAAGTATGTGAATTTAACAAAAAAGCATATTTTTAAATAAAAAGAGAGACCTTGAGTCCAGATGTTATACGATTTTTTTCGTATACTCTGGACTTTTTTTATTTTCTCACTGGAGGTGATAATTATGAGTAAAAAAAGAGTAAAAGTTTTTTCAAGTGGAAATTATCCTCAAGGTGATTATCCACCAGAAAGAGTAAAAAAAATATTTGGTAATGCTACAAAGTCAAATGCTATTTTTATCCACAGTTCAAAATGGAAAGAGAATTCACCGCCTAAAGTTGGAGAATTTTCTGGATTTGAATTAGTTAATAACGGTAATAAAGTAGATGTTTTTGCAAATATAGAATTGAATGAAAAGGGAAAAGTATATCATTCCGACAATATTTTTAAAGGAATATCTGTTGAAATACCAGGAGATAAATTAACTAATATAGCTTTATTACCATTGGGGATTAATCCAGCTGTTGAGGGGGCAGAGTTTGAAGAAAACTCATTCATAGAACCATCTGATTTAGAATTTGAGGAGGCCAAAGGAATTATGAAATTTGAAGATGTATTATCATTTATATTTGCAACACAATTAACAGTTGAGGAGTTAACTCAACTAATGAGAAGTTTACAGTTAAAAGTTACAGACAAACAAGCTGTTTATAATTTAGCTAGAGAATTTGCCGCTGAAAGAGTTGAGATAGCAGCAATAGAAGAGGTTAATCCTAAAACTACAGCCGAAATAGAAAAAGAGTTTGAGGCAAAATTTGAAAAGAAATTAAAAGCTAAAGAGTCAGCAGCAGAGTTTATGAAAACAAATAATAATAAGATTACTCCAGCTATGAGAGAAATTCTAACAGAAGCAAAGATAGAGACACTTTATCTAAATTCAGATACAAACAACTATGAATTTGCTGGAAAGAAAGAGTCTCCAATTGAATTATTAACAGCTATTTTTGAAAAAATGCCAGAGATATTAAAGGAAGGTCAAGTAATTACAGAGTTTGAAGGTAAGAAAGAAAAAGAAGAAACTCCAGAAGAGTATGCAGCAAGAATACATGGTGGAAATTAAGGAGGGAAAAAATGTCAAGAGTTATTAGAGAGAAGGTTGAGCCTAAAAACTTAGTTTTAAAGAGATATAGAGGTGATAGAAATTATACAATAGCTGGAACAGGAACAGAATTAAAACATGGACAAGCTATGGCTATAAAAGCAACTGATGGAAAATTATATACATATGATAAAGATGGAGCAGATGGATTAAATATACCCATTGGAATTTATGTTGGAAATACTAAAACTTCTTCAGTAGATTTTAAGGGATCTATTACCACTTCAGCCGATGTTTTAAAAGATAAGGTTGTAGGAATAGAATTTGCAACAGATTTCAACGCAATTATAGAATTACAAAAAATGGGAACATTTATATTAGATGCAATTGAAGGGAAAGAGGTGAATGAATAATGAATAAAACAATGATAATGATAATAGCTTTAATTTCAGCTGCGAAGTATAGCTATCCTCAGCCATATTTAAATAAATTTACAGCAAGTAATAATTATTATGAATCTATAACAGAAAAAATTAGATTAGATGATTTATATACTCATTTTACTGAAGCTGGTATTGTTAATAGAAATGATGAACTACCAATCATAAAAGTTAATGGATTCAACAAACTAGAAGTGGAACCGCCAATAGTTGGAGGAGAAATTACTTATTCAGCTTCAGATTTATTAGTATTAGAAGCTGGTGTTCCAGAATACACAACAGATGGCAAAGTATTAACATCGGAGGACGCATTAAAGAAAAAATATTCAACAATTTTAAAAGCTTCAATTGAAAATAGAAAAGAAGTTATGGCAGCTGAAATTTTCTTAACTGGAAAAACAACAGGTCCTCACGGTGAAGATATTGATATGGGCTTAGAGGAAGAAAAGTCTATAACTTTAACTGGTAAAAATGTAACTGATGAAATCAGTTCTCTTATTTCAGAATATTATATTAAATATTCAATTATTCCAACTATTGATGTAGGAATAAATATTTTTAATAAAATAAAAGCTGAAGCATTAAACGCGAAACAAAATGTAAATAAAGTTACTGTTTATGGAAATCCAGCTGATCCAGCTAATATGTATTTAACTATAAATGATATGAAAATTGGATTATTATCAAGACATAAAAAAATAGATCCCGCTAACAAAGTAGTTCTTTATAATCCCCTTGTTATGGGAATAGCTTTTGCTGGTTTAACATATGGAGATATAAAAACCAATCAGGCTAAAGTTGTAAAAGCTAGACTGTTGGCTAATGAAACTAGAGTTACAGAACAAAATGGTTCTAAAGGATTGTGGGCTAAATCAGCTCCTCTTCCTCTTGTCATTAATGTTAAGCAATTTGAAAGATATAATGTAACTTTATAGGTGGTTTTATGAATAAAATTCCTATTTTAAAAGTTGAAGATTTTTTAACAGAAAGAATAGCTTATGATATATGTGATTTTTTAGGGAAATCAAGAGATGATTTAACTATTTTAGTAGAAGGAGAGTCTAGTGAGGATAAAACCTCACTGAACTCTAAGGCTGTTGCTTATATTAACTTTAGGCTTGGAAAGCATATTTCAAAAGTAGATGAAGAAAAATGGTTGATATTAAAGGAAAACTATATATTTTGGAAACTTTATGAAATGGCAAATATAGCTCAGGATTTGCCTGTAAAAGATAAAAAAAGAGAGTTAGATGAACTTTTAAAAACACTTGTAGATGCAGAAGCTACGAAATATCAGAAAAAAGGAGTTATTGTAATATGATAAGGTGTGGCTTAAATACCAGGTTATTAGAAATTCAAAAAAACTTATTGAAGATTAAATCTGAGTATAGATTTGGTATTGTTGATGATGTTGACGAGTTTAAATTTACTTCTAGATCTATTGGGGTAATTATTGATGGAGAGACAACAAAAAATGGCCAAAGATATGTTAGCTTAAGTTTTTATTATTCTGAAAATAAAATAGATAATCAACTTCTAAACTTTAGAGATAAAGTAAGAGAATTTATTGAATTTTTAGATAACAATGAAGATAATGACTTTGATTCATCTAATTTTGAAACAAAAATAGAGTATGGAAATATTGAAGATGAAACTCAAAGAGCAAGTTTAAGAACTGCAATTATAAAAAAAACATATAGAATTACTAATTTATTGATTGATATTGATGATAATGAATATCAAAAAATGAGTGAAAATATATATTTAAAATATGAGGAGGGGATGTAGATGTCACAAAAATTAAATGGTGTTGTATCCTTCCAGATGATTTTTAAAGAATTATATACTCAAGCTATAATTAGCCAGGGTAATGGAGTTTTAGGGATTTTTTTATCGGATTCAACTAAAACTGATTTTTTAAAAAAATCTTATGTTGATATAAGTCAAGTAAAGGCTGAAGATTGGACTGCTGGAAATTATAAATACCTTAAAGACTTAGCTTTTAAAGGTACACCTAGAAAAGTTGTTGTTTATAGATTTGATGAACCTCAAAGTCTTGAGACTGGTTATCCTGATATGACTCATCTTAATGAGGCTTATAGATTAGCCTCTGAAGAGTGCGATTATTTTGCTTATCCAGGTGGAACAACAGAGGAGCAACAAGCACTTGTTGAAATGGTTAAAAAAGATAGAAGAGTGGATAAAATATTAAATCCATTACAGAAAACAATAAAGTTTTCAACAGCTGGAGTAACAGCTCCAGATATTCCATTTGTTATAATGACAAATCAATGGCGAAAGGTAAATGGAACAAAATATACTGCTGTTGAGTATGCATTATGTTTAGCTTCTATTGCCGCAGGACTAGGAATAAAAGGTTCTATGACATATTATAAAGAACCGTGGGTAGAAGAAACTGAGTTTATAGAAGATGTAAATGCTGCAGTTGGAAATGGGTACTTAGTTACTGTACCTCAAACTGATGGGGATAAAATCGTCTATAGATTAGAAAGAGGAGTTAACTCAATGACGACTCCAACAGAAACTCAAGGTAGAACATTTTCAAAAATTAGATTAGTTGCAATAATGGACCAGTGTTTAAAAGATATTAAATATACATATGTTAACTATTATATAGGCAAGAGAGATAATCATTATGAAAATAAGTCTCTATTCTGTTCTGCTGTTAATGGTTATTTATTAGGATTTATGAAAGATGGGTACTTAGATTCAAACTATTTAAATAAAATGTTTATTGATATTGATAGTCAGAAAAAATGGGCATTTGAAAATGGAAAAATAACAGAAGAAGAGATGCTAACAATGGATGAATATAGAGCTTTGAGATTAAATACAAAGGATCAAGGTTTTTATAGAATAAAAGAGTTTACACCTGTTGATGTTATGGAAGACGCAATAGTTGAAGTAGAGGTGATATAGTTGGAAAAATTCAAACCACGAAATATATTTAATGGAGCTTTTGCAAAACTCTATTTTGATGGTGAAATATTAATGGAAGCTAAGGCTGCAGAAGGAACTATTGAAGGAGATTATGAAGAAATCCCTCTACCAGGTGGAACAAAAGGTCAAGTTTTAAAAGGTAGGAAAGGAGTTGGAAAATTTACTGTTCACAAGGTTAACTCTATAGAGTTTAAAAAGTTTTTTGCTAACATGAAAGCTGGTAAAGTAACTGACTTTTCTCTTGAAGTAACTTTTGATGGTCCACAAACATTAGGAGCAGAAAGAATTTCTCTTCCAGACTGTGAGTTTACAGGTAATTTAAATCTATTCAACTATTCAGTTGATTCATTAATTGAAAAAGAATTTGAATTTATATTTGACCCTAATACTGCTGATATACCAGAAACTGTTTAAAAATTGGAGGAAATTAATATGGAAAATAAAGATATTAAAGATGAAAATAAAGGTTTAAAAGTAAAGATATCTATTGCGGATGTTATAACAAATGCTGAAAAGTTAGCTGAAAGTTCTAAAGTAAGAAAAAAGAAAATACTTCACTCTAAAAGATTAGAAGATTTGATTGGATGTGGAGGAATTGAGATTGAAAGTATTCCAAATAGAGTGGTTTATGAAGCTGAAACTAAAGAAGAGAATATAGATGTTATGTATTATGGTGGTATACCTGTAGATCCAACCTATATTCTATCAAAAGGAATTTCTAGTCCTATACTTACTACTGACGAAGTTAGAAAAGCTTTTAAAGTAAATACAAATAGAGATTTGTTTAAAAAAATATTCACTGAAGAGGAAATTACAGAAATGGCAACTGCTATTTTGAATTTAAAAGGTGGCTCTTTTACTGTTGAAAAAGAACTAAAAAACTAATTGGCTCTGACTTAACTTTAGCAATGTATGAATTTTTTATACTCAAGGGACATAGGCTTGATTATCTAATGTCCCTTGAAGGACTTGAAAAAGAAACTTTTAAAGCTATTTTTTTAAGGCATGTTGATGCAGTTAATAAGAGCAATAATGGAGGTGGCCAATGAACGATTCGGTTGGAGTTAGTTTTCAAGTTGATACTTCAGAAACTGAGAAAAATTTCAAAAAATTACATTCCGTAGCGAATAATCTAAACGATTCAATGGCTCGAACTATAACTGGCATAGATAATGCCACACAATCTTTCTCTAAGCAAAATACAGAGATTAGAGAGTTAGAGAACTTGTACTCTTTAACTGGTAAAGAATTAAAAAAAGCAAGTGAAGATTGGTATTTATTATCAAAAGAAACAGATGTTTCTAGTGAAAAATTAGAAGAACAAAGAAAAAAAATAAATGAAGCAAGATTAGCTCATCAAATGATGGGGGAAACACTCGAAAATAGTAAAAATAAATTAAAAGAGTTGAAAAAAGAAAGTTCAGGAGTTAATGAATCTTTAAAGATGACAAATATGGATTTACTAAATCAAAAAAGTTTTGAATTGGCAAGAGGTTTTAATCATATTGGAACAACCTCTCAAGGAACTAGTGCTGATTTAATTAATTTAAAAACTAATATTAATATATTAGATGGATTTGTTAAAACTTCTGAAAATAATTTGAAAAATTTAACTGCAGAATATTCTGAATTATCTCAAAAAACTGGAACAACTAATAAAGATTTAGAAAATCACAGAAAGAAGATAGCACAAGCTACTAGAAATCATACTGATATGACTAGTAGACTTGATTATTTAAATAAAAAGTTAGGTCAGAGTAGAACAGAGGTTAATAATTTATCAAATAGTGTTGAAAAATCTGGAAATTCCTTTAAAGCAACAGCTACAAAAATAACAGGTTATATTGGTGCTGCTGTTGGAATTAGAGAAGCTATCAATTTAGGTAAAAAAAGTATTGAAGTAAATTCCAATATGATTGAAACACAAAATAAGTTTAATGTTGTTTATGGAGAACATAGTAAAGCTGCAAATGCTTGGGCTGAAAATTATTCTAAAGTACTTGGAATGTCTGAATTAAAAACAAAAGAATCTATGGGAGATATTCAAAATCTATTTACTGGTTTTGGAATGGATAGAAAAACTTCAATGAATATGTCTAAAGATATTGTTATGTTAGCAAATGATTTAGATTCCTTTAATAATTTATCTTCAAGAGGAATTGACGTTCACAAAACGATGCAATCTGCATTAATGGGTGAATCAGAGGCAGCAAAAACATTAGGAGCATCTATATTAGAACCACAAATGAATGTTGCTGCAATGGCATTAGGATTTAAAAAATATTCTAATAAAATGGATGAAACTACTAAAATTATGATTAGAATGAAAGCTATTCAGATGCAGAGTAAAGATGCAATAGGGGATTCCGTTAGAAGTCAAGGAACTGAAGTAGCTATGAGAAGAACATTAAATAGTGAAATTGAAAAATTTCAAAATATGTTAGGTGGAAAATTAATGCCATTACAACTAAAATATCTTGATACTGGAACAAAAACAATAGAGTTTTTAACAAATAATTTTGATGCTATTACTAATGTTACTCAGGCATTAGGATTTATGGGGGCTAGTTATGGAATATTTAAAACTGCTGGGTTCTTGACAAAGGGCTATAAAGACGCAACTACAGCTTTAGCTACTGCACAACAAGGCCAAACATTAGTCACATATCTTCTAACTACTGCACAACAAGGATTAAATACTGCTTTCAAAGCCAATCCTATTGGAGTGGTGTTAGCTGGTATTACTGCTGTTGTTGGGGTTGGATATCTCCTTTATAAAAATTGGGATTACCTTAAAGAAAAAGCTTATAGCTTATGGGAAGCAATGGACAATAATCCATTTGGTAGAGCAGCAAAATTTATAATTCAGTATTTAACTCCTATTGGTCAATTAACAACAGGTATAAAAAAGCTATATGAATGGTATAAAAAATTTAAAGGTGAAGGAGATCTAGAGAAAGAAGCTCAAATAACTGGTGTTGTTGATTCTCCAGATTTAACTCCAAAACCTGATGGAAGCCATAGAAATGGCCTTACTTCTGTTCCTTTTGATGGTTACGTGGCTGAACTTCATAAAGGAGAAAGAGTTCTAACTGCTGAAGAAAGTAAAGCTTATAATAGTACTATTAACAACAATACTATTAATACATCTAAAATTAATAATATTAATCAAAAGCCACAAAATAATAAAATTATTATTCAAATTGATAAAATCATTGAAAATATAAGTGTAAAGGATTCTAGTGAATTAGATTATAAATCGATTGCTTCTAAAGTAGTTGAACATATAATTCCTAAATTAGAAATTGCCTTAGCAGAAGTATAGGAGGTGCATATGAATCCATATTTTCAAATAGGAATATCAAATATTAGAGAAATTTATAAAAAAAAATTATTACAAAATCCACTTGTTAAAGGTTTGGTTGATACAGTTGAAGGTATGGATTCAGTTGTTTCTCAACTTTTTCCATCTTCTAGAATTAGGTTTTTAAATACAGATATATTTATAAAAAAAGGTAAATTATATGCTGATGGAGTAGTGTTAATTCATTTTCCTGTTGTTCCAACAGAAATCTCTGTCTCTGGTGATGGAAACTCTGAAGAAGTAAATACTCCTATGGGGTTAGTAACTTTTTTAGATAAACATGGACTTCAAGAAATTTCATGGAGTTCATTTTTTCCAGCTGATTATGTTAGCTTTTCAAAAAATCAAGGAATATCAGAATGGGAAGCTGTTTCAATTATTGAAAATTTAAGAAAAACTGAAGAACCAATTGATTTAATAATAACAGGAACAGAAATAAATTTAACTGTATCAATAACAAATTTTACCTATACTCAATCTGCAAACGGTAATATTGAGTATAATCTAAGTTTTAAAGAGTTTATATACCCTAAAGAAATCCCACTAAAAGAGGATAGCAATAGTACTTATTATAAACCGCAACAAACACAAGAGAAGAAAATAGGGGTTAAATATTCCAATAAAGATGGAAAACCTCAATTTAGTGAATACAAGAGTATTTATAATGAAGATTTTCTGTCTAACGAACAATAAAAGATATGAAATAACATCTATTGTTAAAGATGGCTTCTCTTGGTCAAAATCAATAGATGAATTTTCACAAAAATTAGAATTTGAAGTTATTGATAAAAAAGTTCCTGGGTATCCAATAAATCCAGTTGAAGAAGGAAGTGTTATTCAAATCTATAATGATGATCTTTTAGAATTTGATGGAATCGTTTTATCAAATATTGATGATTCTTATAGTGCTGTTGATTTTGCTTTTTATTTTAGTAAAAATGAAGAGATCTATCAGTTTAATGAAGTAGCTGCAAATATTTGTGTTGAGGAAGTTATTAAATCTTTAGAAGGTCCTGTTGGAGAAATTGATGCGTCTGATATCTTAATAGACAAAATATATTTTGAAGAAAGTGCTGGTTCTGTTATATCTAAAATTATTGAGGAAATTCAAGTAAAGAGTGGAGAAGAATTTTATTTTTATTATAGAAAAGGACAATTTCATTTTAAAAAATATCCTACTGAAGTAAAAAACTTTGAATTTAATTATTATAACAAAAATTATAATTTAAATTCTTTTGTAAAAAGTATATCTAAATCATCAAGCATTGAAAATATGTATAACTCTGTAAAAGTAGTTATAAAAAATAATAAAGAAGATTATTATACAGAAACTTATTCCGACGGTCGGAATATTAAAAAATATGGAATTATGCAAAAAATAATAACTGTTGAAGCTGAAAAAAGTGAAGATAGTAAGCCTGTTGGAGAAAACTTTTTAAAAGCAAATTCAAAAGTAAGAAAATCTTTATCACTTACAATCCCTTATGTTAAGGACATTTGGGATGGAGATATTTTAAAAATATCTAATGAAGAGTATGAAGTTGATGGATTTTTTAGAGTAATTAGCTTTACAAAAACAATGAAAGAAATAGGATTGGAGTTGATAGAACTTGAATGAATATAGAAATTTTGCAAAACTTATTAAATATTCTCAAAAAAATAAATGGGCTGGAGTTGTTTTAGGAACAGTTGAAGTCGCTCCTCCAGATTTACAAGTTAGAGTAAATCCTAAATTACTTCTTAAAAAGCATCAAATTTGTATAGCAAAAGAAAAAGTAATAGGTTACACTAGAGAATTTAATATTAAAGGCGAAATAAAAGAGTTTACCTTAGAAAATGCAACTATTGAAACAACTTCTTCAAATACTGAAGCTGGTCCTGGTCCTCATAAACATGAACATGGAACAATCGAAGGAACTATAACAGGACAAGCTGGAACATTTGAGTTTGATGGAACTTTAAAATGGACTGATGAACTTAAAGTCGGAGAACAAGTTATACTAATACCAACTAATCAGAACTCTATTTTCTTTTTACTAGATACAAGCTTTTACTATTAAGGAGGTGGGGTGATGTTTCCAGAAATATTAAATGTTGTCTTAGATGTTTATAAAAGTGAAGAAACTACATCTAAAAAAAATATTAATAATCTAATTGATATCGAATGGAATTTTGATGAAAATAAAACAGTTATTAAAAATGGTGTTCCTTGTGATTTGATAGATAAAAGAGAGATTGTTAAACAATGGATTAAAAAATGTTTTATGACTTCTAAAAACACTTATCAAACTTATATAGTTAATGAAAGTACTCTTCCTTTTGGAATTCCTTTAAAAAACTATATTGGTAAAAATATAAAAATGAATTTAATTATCTCTGAAATGAAAAAAGAGATTAAAGAAATGATGTTAAAGTTTCCATATATAGCAGAAGTTAGAGATGTTGTTGTTATTCAAATAAAAGATAAACTTTTTATATTTTATACAGTTATAACAACTGACAATCAACAATTAATAGGTGATGATTTATTATGAAAAATATTATAAGTAGAATGGTGGCCAATATCTCTAGATATTTTAGTACTGAAGAGGGAACTTATACAAAAGATATTGTAATAAATCCAATAGCAATAGAACTAAAAAATACTTCTGAAAAAGTTGCTGAAACAATGAGTAAAAGATTTAGTGGTGATGCTACTGGTAATGACTTAGATATTATTTGCCAAGATGATGGAATTTATAGAATACCTGCTATTAAAGCAACTGGAAAATCTAAAATTAGTGGGTTGAATGGATATTTCATTAGAAAAGGCATGAAATTAGTTAGGAAAGATAGTGTTACATATACAATTCTTGAAGATAAAGAAATAGTTAATATCTCAACAGTAGTTAATATTGAATGTGATATTCCTGGAACAAATGGAAACTGCTCTATTGGTGACATAACAAAATTTAGTATGAACTATCCTGGGCTAAATCATGTTATTAATGAAGAACCTATTGTAAATGGAAAAGATGAAGAAACGGATGAAGAGTTACATCAAAGAAGAAATCAACAAATTTCTTCACCCGCTACAAGTTGGAATCAACACTGGTTTAAAAATGAAGCTTTAAAAATTCCGACGGTCGGAATTGCAAATTGTATTCCACGACCTACTGGAGCTGGAACAGTAAAGTTAATTATTGGGACAAATGATTACGAACCTTCAACTTCAGAAGATTGTCAAAAGGTTCTATCTCATTTAGAAGAACAATTTTTAAATGATATTACAATTACAGTTGTTCCATTAAAAAAGAAAAAATTAAATATTTCAATTGAAGCTATTCTTAGTTCTGACTTTGATTCTGATTCAGCTAAAAATTTAATAATTGAAAATTTAAATGAATATTTTAAAGCAGCTCTTTTTAAGAGTAGAATTCTATATTATTCTTATATTTTGGAAGTATTAACACATTGTAAAGCTATTAATACTGTTAAAAATGTAACTATTAATAATGCTAAAGAGAACATCGTTGTAAATGATGATGAATTAGCTTATATTGATTCAACAAGTATAAATTTAAATTAAGGAGGAAATTATGCCTTTAACAAACTATGAGGCCAATAAGTATATAAATGACAGACTAACAAATGGAAAATTTGTAGGACTTTTAAAAAGTGATCCTGGTTTTAATGGAGACATTTCCTCTGAAGTTTCAGCAACGGAGTACAGAAGACAGGCAATAACCTTTCTAGCTGGAGCAGAAGGAAGAACTCACAATAGAGATGAAATTTCTTTTCCTATCGCTTCTAGTAACTGGGGAACTATTAAATTTATTGGTATTTTTGATGCTGCAACTGGGGGAAATTTAATATCTTATTCTAAGTTAAATTATGAAAGAGAAATTAGATCTGCAGATAGATACATTATTCCAGAAGGTTATAACATCTTTGAGGTTAGATAATGTTTCTAAAAAAATATGTTTTAGAAAATGAAGAATATAATGCTCTTGATTTAATAAATCATGTTACTGCAGAGTATTCTTTCAATTGGGGGTATCTTGATAATATTAGTAATACTGCTAATCAAAAAATTTATGATTATAGCGAATCTGTTTTACAAAAAATAAATTTTAATAATATTGTTTTGGATGTAGTTGTATCTAAAGCTTATCTTCAGAAACTTTTATCTTATATACCTGAATATGCAAGAAAAGATGAATATATAAATGTTATATACAAAGCTTATGAAGAGGAACTTCTAAATCTTGATTATGAAATTCAAAAATTAGAAAAAGATTTGAATATTTCAACAGCTATAAGTACTTTGAATTATTTAGAAGAGGAATACAGAGTATTTAATAATATAAATTTAGGAATAATTTTTAGAAGGAATACAATAATTGCCAAAAGAATTGCTAAAAATTTAAATACAAATAAGGACTCTATAATAAGATATTCAAATCTATTTTTATTAGGAGATCCAAAAAGTATTGAAAATAAAAAAAGCGAATTTAAGCTAGTTATACACTATGATTCGATAAATAATTCTGAGTATTTAGAAAGATTTAAAGACTTTATAGAAGAGATTATACCAGCTTATTACGTTTTAGAAATAAATACAGGAGGAGAACTATGGCAAACCAACAAATAGATAATATTGAAGATATAAATGAAGCCATAAATCCAATTACACCACCAATTGATGGACAAGAAGGTTTAGAGATGCTTGGACACAACAGAAATCAAGCTGTTATCTTATCAAGATTCTCAAGATCTTTCTTTAAAGTTTATTCACATTTAATTGCTTTATATTCATCTATTAAAACTTTAAATTCTGGAAAAGAAGATAAGTTTGATAAAAATAGTGGGTTTAATAGAGAGAAAACAGATTTAGTAGAAAATAATACAAATAAAGTATTTACAGCTAAAGGTGCATTTGATTTAAAAACTTGGTTAGTTACCAATTACACAACTTTGATGAATAATATTAGAGATACTTTAACTAATATGATAAATTTAAAATTACCTCATGGTGGTTATGGTGGAAGTGGTCAACAATTAAAAAATGAAATAGACGGTAAAATAAATAAATTAAATGGAAAAGCAGCTGGAATTTTAGAAATTGAAGCTAATAATTATAGCGGATTAAAATTTATAAATAGTGGTAATACAGATAATATAAAACATAAGCAAATAGAATACGATAACTTAGGTAGGCTATATTTTATTACTAGAGACCCTAGTGGTACAAATAATGGGGCTGTTTATTTAAGTTCTGGTAAAGATGGTGAATTATACCATACTGGTAATCCTCCTACAAAAGGAGCGGTAGGACTTGATTTAGTTTACAACTGGGATGCTACACCAGCAGTTAACGATCCTTCAAATTCTAAATATGCAACTGCTGGAGCAGTAAAAAAAGCTTATGACAAAGGAGTCGAAGCATTAAATAGCTCTAATGGAAAAATGAATAAAGGATATATTGATACGATAGGGGCTAATGATAATTCTAATCCAGATTTTTTAAAAGAAATGGGTGTTTATTATGTCGGAGCCAATGGCTATCAAGGAGTTTCTGCATGGAGTTCTATTTTTAATATGAGTCCTAATAATGCAGGGTATTCTAACCTTCAATTAAGTTGGTATCATGGTGGTGCTGCTATTAAGAATGGTGGAGTTAAAATTAGAACTATAAGTGATCAAGGTAATAAATCAAAATTTGAAAGTCTTATGATTAGAAATGGACTTTTTGAAGGAGCTGGAGCATTAAATGCAGTTAATGATAGTTCCGAAGCTTGGAATCAAGAATTAGATAGAGTTTTTTCAATGATGGGTGGAAATAATAAAATGAACTTTTGGGTTAATAGTGGCTTCAATGCTAGACAAGGATATATCCAAGTTGGACATAATGACCCTGGTTATGCCTCCTCTTTAGGAACACTAAATTTAAATCCATTAGGTGGAGAAGTTAAAGCATTAGGGCATCACGTATTGACTAAAGGTAGAATGAATCGAATCTCTCCTGTCGTTTGGAGTGGGTCTTCTTATACTGCTGAATTTGCTCTGCCAGACGGAATAACTTGGGCCGAAGTTCTTTATATAGGATGTGTTGGAAATAATGATTCAGCTACATTGGATGGGTTATTTATCAACTCATTAAGTAATGGACAAACTGTATTATGTGGTTATGTTCAAGGACAAGGTTCAGATATGGCAACTAATTTTACAAAAGTATCAGATAGAGTAGGACGATTTTCACAAAGTGGAAGTGGTTCATCAGGCGGGGGAGACCAAACTTGGCCTATTACTAGAGTTTTTATAAGAAGAATTGATTAGGTGGTGGAAAATGAAGATAAAAGTTAAATTAAATAATGAAAATTATATTGAAGGATATGCTTCAATAGGAAATATAGAGGACTCAATAGAAGTTATTCTACAAAATGAGTTAATAAGTAGAAAAGAAGAATACCAAACAAAATGGAACGGAGTTGAGAAAAGATTTGAATTAACTAAATTAGTCTCTTATACAGAAGATGTATGTGAAGATTTTGCTAATAATTATAGTTATTATAAACTTGAAAATGGAATTTTAATATTTGATGAAAATAAAAAAATAAGAGATGAATTAGAATTAAAAATTAAATCTTTAGAGACAAAAATTATAGAGAAAACAATAGAGTTGGAAAATGTAAAAAACTCAATGTTTTTAGGAACTCAAAAAGAAATAGAGCTACAAAAAGAACTGAATAATTTAAAACAAAAATATTTGGATTTAAATCATGAATTAGCTTTACAAGTTGAAAATAAACTAAAATAAAAAATAGACAAGTTAATCAAACACTTGATGGAGGTAGGTACAATGAAAATAAATTTATATAACAATGAAGCAATAAAGGTAATGGATGAACTTATAGAAAAAGGAATAATAGTAGATGCTATTATTTGTGATCCACCTTATGGAACAACAGCTTGTGAATGGGATAAAATCCTAGATTTTAATGAAATGTGGCCAAGATTATTAAAACTTATCAAACCAACTGGAGCAATAGTTTTATTTGGAGCACAACCATTCACAGCAAAACTAATCAATTCAAAATCAGATTTATTTAGATATGAATACATCTGGGAAAAATCAAGAGCTACAAATTTCTTAAATGCTAAAAAAATGCCAATGAGAAAGCATGAAAATATTTTAGTATTTTACCAAAAATTATGTACCTATAATCCACAAGGATTGATTGAAGTAAATCAACAAATAAAAGGAAAAATAAAAAAAAGTGGAGTCTATAGAGAAACCTCATCTAATGATTATATAAAAACTCACACCAACTACCCTCACTCTATTTTAAAATTTCCTTCTTTAAGTAATGGAATGCATCCAACTCAAAAACCTTTAGATTTAATGGAGTTTTTAGTAAAAACTTATACAAATGAAGGTGAAACAGTTTTAGATTTTACAATGGGATCTGGAAGCACTGGAGTGGCTGCAGTGAAAAATAATAGAAATTTTATAGGAATAGAGTTAGACAAAAAATATTTTGAAATAAGTAAAAAAAGAATTGAGGAGGTTACAAAATGAAAGATTTTTTAATAAATAACTATGGAGTATTAATTCCATTAGCAACAGGACTTATAGGATATTTGATTCCTAATGATACTTTATACAATATCGGATTTAAAACAAGAAAAAGATGGCCTAAAGATTTAAGAAAACTTTTATCTGATAAAATGTCATCTTTAGCTAAAGGTATTTATGAAGCTGATTACAGAGGAGATAAAAACTTAGTTGACAATGGTACTGTTAAAAAGATTATAAATAAAACTGAAATTGATTTGGGTTTAGACCAAAAATAAGTTGGGAGTGGGGAGAGGTTAAAATAGATCCATTCAATCATAAAAATAAACTAATAGAGATTAAAGTTTTTAGAAAAGCTAATTCTATTAGAGAATTGTTTAAGTTTTGATAGGAGAACATATGGAAGATATTAAAATAATAGCATCAATATTAGGCGCAATAGCTGGGGGATTCTTAGGGTATCACAAATATATGATGTTTCAAATAGATAAAAAAGTAGACCAAAAGCTATACGATAAAGAAGTGGACCATATTACAACAAATTCAAAAAATAATTTTACAAATTTAAATGATAAGATTGTTACTTTAGCTGAAGATGTAAAAATTATAAAAACACATATTTTAAGCGTTTTAAATAATAAATAACACGATTTTTAAAGAAAAAATCTCAAAAAGGAGGATTTTATGCATAAATGTAAATATTTTAAAGCAAAAGAATTAGTATCTCCAGAAGTTTATAAAATCTATGGTGAAAACTCTATTAAATATATAGATGAAAACATCTTAATATTTTTAGATACACTTAGAGAAGATTTAGGAGTTCCTATCTTGGTCAATAGGCCAAGTGTTGGAATTACACAAAGAGGATTAAGAACTACTGTTGATGCTATTGTTAAAGATAAAGTTAAGAATAACAAGCTATATTTATCAGGTCATGTTCTTGGAAAAGCTATAGATTTTGAAGTTCCTGGAATGAATATGCAAGAAATTTATAATAAAATTATCAATAATTCTAAAAAGTATAATATGATTACTAGAATTGAAACTTCTAAGGTAACTATTCCAAAAGGATATATTCATGTTGATACAATCCCAACTGATAAAGAAGGAATCTATGTATTCAATCCATAAAAAGTGAGGTTTTTAAGCCTTACTTTTTTTATTTTCCGACCGTCGGAAAAAAATAAAAAAAACTATTGACGACCCGACAAAAGTGTTGTATACTTATTTTATGATGACAGGATGTCAAAAGGAGGCCTTCATGGAAAAAAGAGATTTGAAAATTTCATTTATGAAAAGTGGCAGCGGAAGTATTTCTACAAGAATCGCTCTTCCAATAACATGGATAAAAAAAATGGGATTAGATATAGATAATAGAGAAGTTGAAGTTAGCTTTAATGAAAAAGATAATTCAATCAAAATCGAGCCAAAAAAATAATTTAAAATAAAAAAAGGAGTCTCTAAAGACTCCAATTGAGTAGATATGAATACCTACTGCCTAGACACCAGTATTATATCATATCTACTCTAAAAATAATAGGAGGAGATTATGAATACAAAAACTTTAGAAAATGGAAAAATACAATGCAATTTTAAAGGAGTTAATTTTACAGTAGACTCATTAGATGATGCAATATTAATAGGTTGGGCATTAGGTAGCATGAATCAAAATCAAAAAGGGGAGGCAAAATAAGTATGAGAACTAAAGTTATAGCTGTTATAAACCAAAAAGGTGGGGAAGGAAAAACTACTACTGTAAGAAACTTAAGTTATATCTTAGCTGTAAAAGGTAAAAAAGTTCTTACTATAGATATGGATAGCCAGGGGAATTTGACTACTAACTGTCATTTATTGAAAAGAGAACTTGAAACTATAGTTGATGTTTTCAAAGGTGAAAAAGAAATAAATGAAGTTATTATAAATATTCAAAAAAATCTAGATCATATTCCAAATAATATTAAAATGTCAAAGTTTGGATTATATCATGATAAATCAGCTGGATGGTCAGAGCTTTTAAAAGAGGCCATAGAGCCAATCAAAAGTAATTACGACTATATCTTTATAGATTGTCCTCCTGCCCTTGAATTTGCCACTTATAACGCCTTAGAGGCCGCAGATGATATTATCATAACTCTTCAAGCCGAAGAGAACAGTATAGAAGGAATTGCAGATTTACTTGACTCTGTTAATGAAATTAGGGAGGCTACTAATGAGAACTTAAATATAATGGGAATAGTTGTTACTAAATTTAAAAAAGCAACTAAACTTCAAAATCAATTCCATGATATGTTAAAAAATCATTTTGGTGATGCTGTATTTAATACAATTATAAGAGATAATATAAAGATTGCTGAAGCAAATTATAACCATAAATCAGTTGTAGAATTAGATAAAAATTCAAATGGTGCTAAAGATTATTTAGCATTAGCAAAAGAAGTTTTAAAGAGGATTTAATGAAGGTATATCAACTAAATTTTGAAGGAGATTTAACTTATTTGCATGAGTTGAGTGAAACACCAATAATTCAAAAATTAAGAGAAGAACTAAAAGGAGAAGCTATGATGAATAATAATCATTTAAAGAGCAATTTTGCATTAAATCCATCAAACTTAGAAAAAAGTAACATTGCAAAATACTCTATAATAAACAACATTACAAAAAAAATAATTGAAGAAATAGATTTTAATGATAGAACATTTATAAATAGATTGGATTCAGAGGATAAAGTTAAAGAATCAGAAGAGTTCTTACCACTTGTAAATTCAATAAAAGACTCAGGATTACTAAATCCAATATATCTTTTAGAAAAAGGACACAATAAATATTTAATAGTAAGTGGATGGAGAAGATCTCTTGCATTAAAAACAATTTTAGAAGAAAATCCTAATAAGATATGGCAAAAACAAGCAGTTGTTTTTAGAGAAGGAACTCCTGTAGATTTACTAGAAAAGGTATCTATAGATGAAAACACAAAAAGAAAAGATTTATCAATCCTGGAATTAAGCTATAAATTCAACAAATTATCTGAAGAGGATAAAGTTCCTATGGATGATATTTTAAAAATATTTGGAATTGCTAAAAGTCAATTTTATGCAATAAAAAAGGCAATAGATTTTAATCCAGTTATAAAAGAAATTTTAGAAGAGATTGGACCTGTAAAAGCTGATTACCTGGATAAAATTTTATTAGAACTTATAAAAAATAATAAAGATAAGAAATACCATACTGAAGAGGAAGATTTAGTTTTATCATATAAAGATAAAACTAGAGATGAACTGAAAGAAATTCTTAGTAATTTAAAAGAATCTAATAAAGAAGAAAACAAAAAAATAAAAGAACTAAAAACTTTTGAAGTTAAAAGAACCCCTAAAAAAACTACAATAACAATAAAGCAAAAGTTATCTGATGAAGAGTACCAAAAAATACAAGAATTTATAACAACTATAACAAAAAAATAATATGAGCTGACAAATATTTAGTCGAAACTGACAAATATTTAGAGTATTCAAAAAATAGCTGACAAATATTTAGAGTATTCTTTTATGAACATTGAAAACTTAATAAAATCAAAGGTTTAGAGTATAGCTGACAAATATTTAGAGTATTTTTTAGAGCTGACAAATATTTAGAGTGTAGCTGACAAATATTTAGAGTGTAGCTGACAAATATTTAGAGTGTAGCTGACAAATATTTAGAGTATTCTTCTTCTAAGCTTTGATTTTATTAATGATTCAGCTATACAAAAGTATTAAAAGTATTAAAAGTATTAAAAGGGGAGATAATGAAAAAACAAGTAGATTTATTTAAACCATCTATTATTGTAACTAATAATGTTCCATTAACTGCTTTACAACTAGATTTATTTAATTATTTTCTTAAAGGAGCATATGAACAACTAGAAAAAAATGTTTTAACTGGAATATTTAAATTTGCAGTTGAAGAAATAAAAGATAATTGCAGTCCAAGACTTAATTCATATAATAAAATTTATGAAGAAGTTAAAGAAATTTATGATAAAGAATTTGAATTTAATATATTAGGAAAAGATAAAAGCACAGGAACTATTAAATCTCGTTTTATACCATCTATAATACAGAATAAAAACAACCTTATAGAGATTACATTAGAACCAGTTACAATTAATGCCTTAAGAATGATGATAGCTAAAAAACAGCAAATAGACCTTCCTGGAATGCCTCATTCTGAATTAGAAGTTTCTCCTTATTTATCATTAAGTTATGAGGAACATAAAAACATTAAATTTTATCCCGCTAAAGTTGTTTATGAAATTGTAAAAGATTATGAGGGATATCCAATTCCTGAAATTAATGTAGATGATTTTAAAAAGATAACTGATACAGTTGATAAATACCCTACAACTTATGCTTCAATGGTTTTAAAAAAGATTGAGAAAATATTAAATGAAAATTATAATATAAATATATCTTTAACAAGTATAAAGCAAGGTAGAGTAATCACTAGCATAAAAATAGAAAGTGACTTAAATAGAAAAAGAGCTAAAGAGGTTACTTTTGAAGAAATTGAAGCTGAATATAAAGAATATTTAGTAGCTGGAGGATTAGATCCAAATATAAATTATCCTAAAACTACTTTAATGGGATTTTTAGTTAAAAAGAAATATAAATTAAAGGGGGAATAAGGTGAAAAAATTTTCAAGAACATTAAAACACTCTTTAAAAAAACTAAGTAGATTAATCCTATTGGATGAAAAATTAGAACTAAAAAAATGGTTAATTTATTTATGTTCTGAAAATTTTAAAATTTATAAAGTTAGAAAACAAATAGAGTATGAAAAACTAAAGTTTGGAACAACAAAAATAAAAGATTTAGAAAAAGAATTAGCCAAAAGAGGAGAAGTCTTTCATGTAAATTTTGGATATGGTATTGGATCAGAATATAGATATGATCATTATTGTGTTGTTTTAAAAACAGAAGGAAAAGTAGCAATAGTTGTTCCTTTAACTTCTCAAAATAGTACTTATAATCAAAATTCTAGCTTGGTTTTAAATTTAGGAATTATAAATAAAATGCCTGGAAGAGCAAAAGATAGTTATGCACTAATAAATCAAATTAGAACAGTAAGTAGAGCAAGATTAAAAAGACCGTCTGTAGGAAGAAATAAATTCTATCCTAAATTAAATTCAAATCAATTAAATATAATAGATCAAGGAATGCAAAATTTATTAGGCCCATAAAAAGATTAAAAAATATTTGATTATACACCACATTTGGTGTATAATATTATTAAATAAAGGTCCTTAGCGACAAGATTAAAGAGTAGAAGCCCTTTGCGGCAGAGGTAGTGAGAATTCACTACCTCATTTAAAAAATTGGAATAGTTCAGCCTTAACAGAACACGAAAAATTGATGATATAATCATTTTATTAAAGACAGCTTATAAGCTGTCTTTTTATATTTTATCCTATAAAGATAGTAAAAAAAGCAGGATAAATTCCTACTTTTTTAAAATGAAAATCCATATAAAGTTCCATTGCCACTTGGATCATCAGTTAATTCTAAAACAATATCTTCAGGAAGAAGAAGTTTTTTAACTTCAGGAGAATTAACTTCGTGCTCGATAGCAGTTGTAATATATTGAATATTATGTTCATTACAAATTCTTTTTATTTCTTCAATAAAATCAACTTTTCTTCTATTATCACCAGTTTCCATTATTCCATCTTGAAAAAGGAAACGATAAAAATTATCTTTACTATAAATAATAGCTAGAGATAGAGAGAAACAAGCACATAACCACTCGCCATATGTTCCACCATCTCCTTCAGATGTCATTTTTAATGTAGCAGCTTCCATGAAACTCAATTTGAAATCGGGATTATGATTACCATTTAAAACAATATTAAGAATTCCAATTCTTGTTTTAAAAATATTCTGAGTTATAGTATTCAAAACTTTATTAAAATCACTCGCCTTTGTGAAAATATTTTCTCTTAATTTCTCTATATTTGTAGAAATATCATTAGTTAATTTTGACATTTCAGAAAAGATACTAATAGTATTTTTTAATGTAGAAATATTATTAGAAATATTCTCAATAGTTGTTTCTAGGAAAATAACTTCTTTTTGTTGTTCTAATAGTTTTTCATAAATATTTTTTTGTTTTAATATTGAAACCATTTTTTTCTGTTGATCATTTAAAATCACTAAATCTTTGTTGACTTGTTTTAATTTAGTTTCTTTTTCAATTAAGGTTTGTTTCATTGATTCTTGTCGCTCTGAAAAAATTTGTTTATTAAAATTAACTAAATCATCATAGGTTCTTTTTAATTCCATTGGAAAAAATAAATTAACTTCATCAAAAAGGTCTTGTAATTCTTCTACATCAATAGTATTAGATTCTGCTTCTAAAGATTCATTTAATTTTTTTATATCATAACTTAAATTATATTTTATTGTATTTAACCTTGAAATTTCTTGAAGAACCTCATTAACACTTTCTTGAGTTATATTTTCATCTATGTTGAAATAGTCACATGTTTCAATTTGTTGTTGTAAATCATATAATTTTTTTTCATATAATTTTTTTTGAGCTTCTTTTTCAATAAGTTGAGTAGAAAAACTTTCTTTATCAGGATATTTTTTTTTAAGTGAATCTAGCTTTGCTTCATCTTTTAACTTAGTTTTATAAAATTTAGAACTTATTGACAATAAATCAAGTAATGGAGCTTTCCAGGTTTCGTGTTTTTGGTTAGAAAAAAGTTTTTCAAAATTAGTATCAAACGAATCTTCATCTTTTAGAAAATAAGGTAAAAAAGTTTGGTATGTATAACCTTTTTTAAAAATACTGAAATCTAATTTACTATTTAAAAAAGCTTTTGCTTTTCTTATGGGAAGATCCAGTTCATCCCATTGTTCATTATTAACAAGATATTCAGACTTATTTGATAAATAAAAACTAATCTTTGTATTATTATTTACTTTTCTTTTAATAGTTAGATAAATGCCATCATTTAAGAGAACCTCTAAGTAAAATTCATGTTTTTCAAAAAGTGAAAAATGCTTTAGAAATGTGTGGTCTTTATCAATTTCTTTAAGCAGCATAAAGTCTAAAAGTTTAGTTAGAGATGTTTTTCCTAAGTTATGAGTATCTGTATCTTTATAGTTTTCTTTTATTACTTTTCCAATAATAATATTAAATCCAAAATTAAATTTTATAGGTTTGAAATTGATATCATTAGAGTACAATTGTGATAATTTCATTTTATCAGCTCCAATTCATCTTTCTTTTTTATGTAGTTTAACTTTCCTACTAAATATAAAAAGTTAATAGCAGGAATGATTATATAATTACAATCCTCTCCATAAATAGAATAAAAATGCGAATGGAGAGAAGAATATTTTATTTTGTGCTTTTTTTTCTTTAATAAATATTTAATAATTTCAGAGCTAACTTTTAATGTACAAATTTTTAAATCCATATATTTATTAGGTTCTAAAAACATATTTTCCCTCCTTTTGTTTTTATTTATGCAGTTTTAGGATTAATTCCATAATCACAATAAAAATACATATGATGTAAAAAAACACCCAAATAATCATCTAAGTCATCTGTAAGGTGCATACTATTATATACTTTTTCCTGAACAAATTGAATATGTAAAGGTAAATTTTTTTTATTTGAAGATGAAGATATATAACTCATATTTAATTTACTAGCTATAGATCTATAATTTTTTAATATTGTTCTATTAGCTGGATGTTTTAAAAATCTATTAATATCTTCAAAATGTTCTTCAAAGTGGTCTTGGATTATATAAAAGTATTCTTCAGAAACTCCATTTAAAATATTTTTAGCAGGTAAGTCTCTATGGTATTTCTTAAAAATTTCTTCATCAGGAACTTCAATACTATTAAAATAAGGAATCTTAAGAAAGTTACCAATAAGAGAAGCTAATTTCTGTGGATCAAAAGCAACTGGAATTTTAATATCATGGAAATGCTGTTCCGTATATGTAATTCCAGTTCCATTAATATTAGTACAATGATCTCCAGAATCTATATTATTAGAAATTTCTCTATCAAGTAGAATTTCACTCATTATTATCTCCTATTATCGAATTTATTGTTGTTACCATTAATATTAATACAATTATCACCCGAGTTTATAGTATTACTATTGTTATTATTTGAATTATTATTTGAATTATTATTATTACTATTAGTGTATGTATTATTATTGTTATTATTGTTATTGTTATTGCTGTTATTGTTATCAGGATCTTTTTTCTGTTGCTTTGTGAATGTAAAAAGTATAGGACCTCCAATAATAATTATTATTACTAATATATAAAATATTTGTTTAGATTCTAAAGTTTTAAGAAGTGAAAAAAAATCAGGTATTAAGTTAGTAATATTTTCCATATAAAATACACCTTTCCTCTTTAAGTATTTTTTAGTTTTTTATAATAAAGTTCATATTTTTTTAGAACCGAATTATTGTATTTATTTTGAGCGATAAAAGAGTCAAAATAAATATGAGAAATTTTATTTGAATTAATATTAAATTTATTTATAAGCATATTTAAATTAATTGCATTATGAAGAAGAAAAAGAACGTCTTTTTCATAAAAATAAATAATTTCACTTTCTATTTTAGGATTGTTACTAGCCATAAGTATAGTCTTATAACTATCAATTGCTTTTATAGCGACCAAAAAACTATCATATAATAAATTAAATTTTTCCATATTTTTATAATCTTCTGAAAATTTTTTCAAATTTTCATTGAATAAAGATATTTTTTCATTAGCTTTATCATGATACCTCATATAACAAGAAGCTTCATCGTCTATAGTGTTATTATTTCCAATTATATTAGTACAAGAATCTCCAGATATTATAAATTTTTTGTTAAAAATTAATTTTAATATTTTTGATATATATTTATACATAATTTTATTCGTCAGAAGAATCCTTATCATTTTCAATTGCTGTTGAGTTAATATAATCATCACATAATAATTCTGCAAAAAGCTCATCTGTCCTAGATAATTCAATAGTAAGAGATTCACCAAAAGGTTTTAAATTTTTAAAATCAATACCATCAAAAAAATGATTAGAAGATGGATAAAATCCATCAGCAACTTCTTCGAATTTTTTAATATTTTTTTCTTTTTTCTTTTCCATAAATTCCCCTTTAATTTAATTTGATATTATGTTCTTTTGCATAACTTTCTAAATATTCTCTCATTAATTTTTCTTGTTTATTTAAATCAAATCTAGTTCCATTAATAAAACCATATTCACTTAAAAATTTTGCATTTGCATTTAAACTATATTTAGACCCCATGCCATATTCATTTTTAATAAATGCCCAAATTGGGGCTAAGTATCCATGTTTAGTTTTTATAATAGCTCCTGCAACAGTAAAGTTCACTCCATTAATATTAGGAGCATCTAAATAAAAGAATTTAGAGTTATTTAGTTCTATTCCATCACGGTTAATATTATTAAAATCAAGAAGTTCCTTATAATAAGAGCCAGATACTGTTTGATTATTTATAGAAATAGTATAAGTTTCTTCTAAAGGATTAACAACTTTAAATTTAGATGCAGTAGTAGGTACATCTCCACAAGAAGTTAGTAAAAATAGAGTAGATAAAATAAGTATAAGTTTTTTCATAAATTCTCCCTAGATTATATTTTATTTATAGTTTTAATAACTTTTCCACAACATTCAAAATCATCTTTCTTTGTTACTATGATAGGTTCATAACAAGTATTATCTGAATAAAGTAGAATAATTTCATCTTTTTCAACAAATCTTTTTACAAATGTTTCATCATTGACAAAGAATATACCAACTTCACCTGAAAGAACTTCAGCTCCTTTTTTTAAGATAACAATTGCATCATTAGTAATAGTTGGACTCATAGAGTCGCCATGAACTTTTACTCCTATACAATCATACTCTTTGAAAGGAACATTAACAAAGGCAACAGGTTCAGCATCAGCCACCCTTCCACATCCAGCAGAAGCAGAGGCGTAAACAGGTATAGTAGAAGAGGTATCATTTGAAACAGTATCTAATTGTTCTTCAATTTTTTCATTAACAATTGGATTAGTATAATCTAATAAATCTTCATCAGAAAAATACCCAGCCAATTTTAATAAATAAAGTTTATTTATTTTAAATAATTTTGCATATTTTTCAAGAGTGTCATGTGAAGGTAGTCTTTCACCGTTTTCAAATCTAAAAATCCCACTAGTGCTTATACCTGTTTTATAAGCCAATTGGGATTGAGAAAGATTATTTTTTTCTCTTAACTCTTTTAAAAATTCTCCGATAGTTTTATTCATAGTACCTCCTATAAAAATATTATACTTAATGCGACTCACATGTGTCAAAACACAAGAAAAAAGTTTTTGACAATTTGGGAAAAATAAAGTAGAATGTTATTGACTCATGTGAGTCAAGGAGGTAATATGTCTATTTTAATAACGATTAGAAAGAAGCTAATAGAACATAATAAGACGATTACTTGGTTATCAAAACAGCTTGGAATGAGTAGAAGAACATTTTATAGAAAGCTCGATAACAATGATATAGACCTTATATCAAAAGTAAGTACAATATTAAAAAAACTTGATAAATAAATTATAAATTAAAATGTCACACTTGTATCAATGCTATAAAAATTTTTTTAAAGGAGATTTTATGATAAAAGTTGAAGACTTAATCGAGAATAAAAAAATTGATGGAAAAAATAAAAATATAATAACAGCAGAGTCAATAAAAAAAGCAATTATAAATAAAAGGAGAGTAATACTTGATGAAAAAACGGAGTAATTTTAAAGTAAATAGTTTTTTAAGAATTGTAAAAAAAGGTCAAATAATTAAGATTGGATATCCAGATGTAAACTTAAGAAAATTAAAAAGTCGTATAGATAGACTAGAGTATGAAAAAGCTGTAGATATATCAAGAGCTTATTATACTAAAGCACAGATTGAAAGAAGTAATTTAAACTCATATTTAGCTTTAATTTTATCAATAATTTCTTTAGTTTTTAGCATCTGGAAGTAGTGTACCAGGTGTTAGAATATAAGAATTTAAAGATTTGAATTTTTATATTCTAAGCTTTCACTTACAGATGATCATTCGGATCATCGCCTCCATTGAAATCATCAATTTAAGCTTCTAACTTACCCCCGTAGAAGTTTAATATCACCCCCCAGATAATTTGGTGGTTTCAATAGAGGTTTAAAATCTCTAAAATAAAGTATAAATGGGGAGGAAACAAAATGGGTACTAATAAAGGAGGAAAAATAAGGAGCTTACCTGGAGAACTATTAGCAGTGAGTATGGATATGCATTGTGTAGTTTTAACAGGGAAAAATCATCATAGGATAGCTGAAAATATAGATGCTATGGATGATGAAGTAAGAGAGAATTATATAAAGGGTGTGAGAAGTTATATAAAGCAGTTAAAAAATTATGCTAATAAGTTTAAGGATGAAGAGTTCAAAAGTCTTATAAATGAACTTAGCAAATTTACAGAGAAGTATATAGAAGATACACTTTATTACGAAGAACAGGATGATAATAATAGAATGGAAGCACAAATGTATTGGAATGAATCTGAAGCGAGAATAACTAAAAGAAGTAATGAACTAGATAAAGCGTTAATAGCTTTAAATAAAAAAGACCCAGGTGCAACTGGATCTCTACAAATAAATTTTTAAAATTTAATTTAATAAGATTATATCACAAAAAAATAAAAAGTAAATAGGCTTCATAAAATCAACTTTGAGGTGATTGGTTGTAACATACCACAACTTCATCGCAAATGGCTCAAAGAATGGTTTAAATTAAGTTTTAAATGATTTTTAAGGTGATTGGCTGTAACTTATACCACAGCTTCATCGCAAATGGCTTAAAAATCATTAATGAAAAATAAAAGTGAAAAAATGAATGTGGTTTTTTGAAAAAGACCCATTGAATTTATTGACTTAGTTTTGAAATTTTGTGAAAAAATGAATACAGAAGTATAGACAATAATTTATATATTAATTTATTCTGGAGGAGTTATGGATTTTTCAACAAGAGAGTTTTTAGAAAGTTTATTTGATGATCTTGATAGTAAATTTCTTATAGAGATTAGAGAACTTTATAATAACTCCAATAAAAACTATTTCTATAAGTCCTTAGATGAATTGCTAGAGCTTTATAAACCAGATTTAGAAAAGCATTGTTATTTTGGTATCTCTAGCAGAGGACATAAAAAAAATACAAAAGGAAAAACATCAGGAGAAAATTCTAATTGTGTTGATGTTAAAACTTTATGGTTTGATTTTGACTATATAACACTTGATGAAGTAAAAGATAGGATAAAAATATTTGATATTAAACCTAGTTATATTATTTCAAGTGGTAATGGATATCATGTCTATTACATTTTGGAAGAAAGAGTTGAAACTGAAAAAGTTGTAAAAATTTTGCGGCCATTGACTAAAAAAATTGGTGCAGATATGAGAGTTGCAACACATTCAAAAATTTTAAGATTACCAGGAACAGTTAATAAAAAAAATGATTCATGGTGTGAAATAATTGAAATAAATAGAATTGAATATCCATTTGAATATTTTGAAAAAATGGTTGAGGTTGATGAAGAACAACTAACTGAAAAAACTATAAAAATTTCAAATGCTGAACTATCTAGAATAGCAAGTAGATGCCAATCTTATTGTATCTCTAAAATGTTATCAGGAGTAAAAAAAGGTGAAAGAAATACAGCAACTTTAAGATTAACTAATTATTTTAGAGATATCTTAAAACTTGAAAAATCAAAAGCTTTAGATTTACTTCAGCAATGGAATAGAAAAAATAAACCAATGGAATTTCCAAAAGAGGTTGAAAAAAACTTCAATTCAATTTGGGATAAGGATTATAAATTTTTAGGATGTGAATTTGATGGAGTTGAAAAATTTTGTAAAAAAGATAAATGTTTTAGTCCAATAATTCAACCAAAATTGGAATTTGAAAATATTCCGATAAAATTTGATACGAAAATTTTTGAAAAAGACTATGAGAAATTAACTGGATATGAACTTGTATTCTTAGGACTTTTACAAATATTTCCAGATGGTTTAACTTTTGAAGAATTAAAAGATAAGTGTACTACTAAAAAAACAGGAAAAGTTTTTTTACATGATCAAACAAGAAAGAGAGTTTTAGAGGACCTATTAGATAAAAAATTAATTGAACAATGTGGAGACCTGTATATATACAGCAGAAAAGGTCAATACAATAGAGCTTATGTAATGATTAGTCCAAGTTTATTAAGATTGGTGATGCATAAAATGATAACACAGGCTGAATTTAAATTGTTGGTGCTTATGAAGAAGTACGCTAGGAAAGAAGATGATTATATAATATTTCCTACTGAAGTAACACTAGCAAAAGAATTAGGAATTACTCAAAGTGTTGTTTCAAAGCACATTAGTAACTTAGAGGGAAAAAATTATTTAGAGAAGATGTGCTATGTGAAAAGAGGGTATGACTTCTTAAAATACAGAATACTTGTTTAGAGGAGATAAAAATGAGTGAAGTAGTATTAGAGTTTATAACAGAGCAAATGTTAGAGAAGATAGATATATTAGATATAAAGATGGATGCTAAAGTTACTTTAGCAAAAGAATTAGGAAAGGTATTAAGTAAGGCCAAAGAGGTGGCATAATATGTTTGGTACTAATAAAATTAAACTTTATTTAGGGAAATGTGAAGATATATTAGAAGAGCTGATTAAAAATGGAGTAAAGGTAGATGCTATTATTACTGATGTTCCACAAGGAATAACTAATCATGAAGATGATATCCCTATAGAGTTTAATTTAATGTGGGAAAAGTTATATAAAATAAAAAAATCAGAGAATACACCGATTATTTTATTTACAAATCAACCATATACAAGTGAGTTAATATGTAGTAATTTAAAAGATTTTAAGTATATGAAGTATTGGCAAAAAGATAGACCAAGTTGTCATTTAAATGCTAAAAAACAACCTTTGAGAGATATAGAAGAAATAGCAATATTCTATGAAAAACAATGTTATTATAACCCTTTAATGAAAAAAGGAAAACCATGCAATAGTATTGGAAAAGCTGAAGGTATAAAACAAGAAAAAGTTGGTAATTATAATAAATTTAAAGGTGTTAATAGAATTAGTGAAGAAAAATATCCAAGATCATTAATGGTTTATAAAAGGCCGCATCCTCCAATACATCAAACACAAAAACCAATAGAGTTATTGGAGGATTTAATTTTAACTTATTCTAAAGAGGGAGATATAATTTTAGATTTTACAATGGGATCTGGAAGTACTGGAGTAGCAGCAATAAGAAATAATAGAAAGTTTATTGGTATAGAAAAAAATAAGCAGCATTATTATAATGCGGTAGATAGACTAAATAGTTTGTTTCTTTTCACAAACACTCAAGCTGAGGTGGTATAAAATGGGTGAAAAAATACTAATTGTTATGAAAGTTTGGTTTATGATATTTGGATTTTGTATGACGGGATCTGGAGTAACAATTTTGGTTACAACTTTAGATGTAGAAAGAAAAGAGAATAACAAAAAAATATGGGATGTTTCATTAGTAGCATCCCTATTTCTAACTCTGAGTGGGTTATTGATTCTATTTGTTATATTGAAAAATAAATATTAAGTCAGGGGAAAATATATGAAAATATACGGCTTTACATATGAGAGTACCATAGTAAAAAGTGGATTATTTAGTTTCAATAAAAAAGAATTGGAAAAAAAAGAAAT
>JBOGAY010000252.1:0-6804 GCA_051655925.1 Sarcina sp.
ATATTTTTAACAACTATTTAGTTGCTCCAATTTCATCTTCTAACTACTTTCTTAAAATTCTAAATTATATTCCCCAATAAAAGAATTTTAAAACAATAGTTAATTTATTATACACTGAAACGAATCATTATTCATTAATTAATTTAATTATTCGCAAAATATTCAAAAAAGAACTATGTTAGTTAAAAGTCTAACATAGTCCTCTTCTTATTAAAAATACTATTTAAATTATCCCGACTCACATTCGTTCGCTGGGTGCTCCACAGGAGTAACTTCCAGTACCCAAATTAAAATTTGGACTGTCAGTCAAGTTCCACCAACCAAATCATAGATTTGTATATGAAACTCGGCTCCAAAGTCGCCGAGTAAGTTCGACTAACTAAATCATAGATTTAGAGTCTCACTTATCTTTTCCCTGCGTCGAATGGTTCTCCTGCTGCTTTTGGTGCTTGTGATGATTTTGAGAATATTACAAGCGCTATAAGTGTTACTATATAAGGGAATATTTTTAATATTACTGGTGGAATTGTTGCAAGTTCTGGTATAGCTTGTGATACGTTTGCTATTGTGATTGCAAATCCAAAGAACATAGTTGCTCCAAGTATTCCAAGTGGTTTCCACTGTCCGAATATTAATGCTGCAAGTGCAAGGAATCCAAGTCCTGCTACACTTCCATTAAATTCTCCTGCGTAAGTTACAATTATTATAGCTCCTCCAAGTGATGATAAAGCCCCTGAAATCATAACTCCTATATATCTCATTTTATAAACACTTACTCCTGCCGCTGCTGCCGCTTGAGGATGTTCTCCACATGCTCTTAGTCTCATTCCAAAGCTTGTTTTGTAAAGGATGAATGCACTTAATGCAATTAAACCAAGTACAAGCCAAGTTGTAGGATAAGTATTTGTAAATAATAAAGGTCCAATTACAGGTATTTTTGATAATACAGGAATATCCTTTGGAACAAATCCCATTTGAATTCCTATATTTCCACTTCCTGTTATAGCTCTAGCAAGGAATAATGTTAATGACCCAGCTATCATGTTTATTGCTGTTCCACTAATAACTTGGTTAGCACTAAGGTTAATACTAGCAAAAGCATGTAATAATGAGAATAATGCTCCAACTATCACTGCAACTATAAGTCCCATCCAAAGATGCATATTGCTTCCTGGTGCTACTTTACTTTGCATTTCAACAATTGTATATGCTCCTGCAAAAGAACCTACTATCATAAATCCTTCAAGTCCTATATTTATAACTCCACTTCTCTCACAGTATAATGCCCCAAGAGCAACTACTAATAGAGGTGTCATATATGCCATTGCATAAGGAAAAATTTGTTCAATTGTACTCCACATATTAAGCCTCCTCCTTTGCTGAACTACTCAATTCTTTTTTAAGTTTTCTTTTCTTTGAAATATTGTCTATAACTTTACTAACAACAACGCTTGTGGCTGCAAAGTAGATAATAATTGATATAATTGTATCTGCTATTTCAGGTGGAATTCCTGTCATAGCACTCATGAATCCTCTTCCTGTATATAAAATACCAAAGAATAATGCTGAGAAAACAACTCCTATTGGTGAGTTAGCTGCAAGAAGAGCAACTGCTATTCCATCAAAACCTTGACTTGGCATAACACCAATTTGCATAGCTGTTGAGTTACCTGTGTATTGAATAACTCCTGCAAGTCCTGCAAGTGCTCCTGCTATCATCATTGATAAAATAATATTTCTATTAACAGGCATACCTGCATATTCTGCTCCATCTCTATTAAACCCAACAGCTTTTAATTCATATCCTAAAACAGTTTTATCTAAAATAATCGCTATAATAGTAACTGCAATCAAAGCTATAATAATTCCAAGATTTATAAATGATCCATCAAACATTTCTGTAAGAGGTTTTATGTGTAAAGTTGCAAACTCTGGCAATGCCCTTGATTCAGTTTCCATAAACTCACCCTTAAAGTAAGCTGGAACTGCATAAAATACTACCCAATAAGCAATCCAGTTCATCATAATTGTAGCAACAACCTCATGAACATTAAACTTAGCCTTTAATATACCTGGCAGTACAGCCCATAAAGCTCCCCCCAGAATTCCAGCTAAAATCATAAGTATAATCATAACTGCCTGTGGAAGTTCTAAAGTAAGCCCTACAGCCAAAGCACAGAAACCTCCAAATAACATTTGTCCTGGTGCCCCTATGTTGAAAAGTCCAGTTTTAAAAGCAAAAGCAACTGAAAGCCCTGTTAAAATAAGTGGCATAGCTGTAGCTAGAGTATTACCTACCCTTTCCATACTTTGCACTCCACCCTTAAATAAGAATGTATATCCTTCAACAACGTTATATCCCATTGCAAGCATTAATATTCCACCTGCAATAAGCCCTAGTAATACAGACAATAAAGATAAGACAAACTTTTTATTCATTGCTGCTACCTCCCTTTCCTGCTCCTACTTTTGTAAGATTGTCCTTTTTTTTAATTCCAGCCATCATCAGACCAATTTCATTTTCATCAGTCAACTTAGCATCAACAATTCCTATAAGTTCTCCACCATTAACAACTGCAATTCTATCTGCAACATTTAAAACTTCATCAAGCTCTAATGAAACTAAAAGAACAGCTTTACCATTATCTCTCTCTTCTATAAGTCTTGTATGAATATACTCAATAGATCCAACATCAAGACCTCTCGTTGGTTGAACTGCTATTAAAAGCTCTGGATTCATTTCAATCTCTCTTCCTATAATAGCTTTTTGTTGATTTCCTCCTGACATAGATCTTGTAATACTTTTAGCACCCTCACCTGATCTGACATCAAAAGCTTTAATTATTTTCTCTGCATGCTCTCTAATCGCTTTTCTATTAATAAACCCTTTACTTGAAAAAGGTTTATGTTTATAAGCCTTTAAGACCATGTTATCTTCTAAATTATAATCAAGAACAAGTCCTCTTTTATGTCTATCCTCTGGAATATGACCTATTCCCTTATCTATTCTATTTCTAATAGATAAAGTTGTAATATTCTCACCTTTATAATCAATAGTTCCTGAAACTACCTTTCTCATACCAGTAATAGCCTCAACTATTTCACTTTGCCCATTACCTTCAACTCCTGCTATCGCAAGTATTTCACTAGCCTTAACATCAATTGAAAAATCTTTAAGTCCTAAAACTTTCTTATTGTTATTAACTGAAAGATTATTTATTTTAAGCACAACATCCTTAGGTGTTGCATCCTTTTTTTCTACTTTAAATGATACTTCTCTACCAACCATCATTTTAGCCATTTCAGCTTCGCTAGTAGATTTAACATCAACAGTTCCAATATATTTACCTCTTCTTATAACAGTACATCTATCAGCAACTGCCTTAATTTCTCTAAGCTTATGAGTAATTATAATAACTGACTTACCTTCTTTAATAAGATCTCTTATAATATTCATAAGTTCTTCAATTTCCTGAGGTGTTAAAACAGCTGTAGGTTCATCAAAAATAAGAACATTTGCATCTCTATAAAGCATTTTTAAAATTTCTACTCTTTGTTGCATTCCTACTGATATATCCTCTATCTTTGCATGAGGGTCTATATTCAAATTATATTTTTTAGAAATAGCTTCTATTTTTTTAGCTGCTCCTTGTCTATCAACAACTACCCCAAACTTTTTAGGCTCACACCCAAGAATTATGTTTTCTGTAACAGTAAAATTTTCAACAAGTTTAAAATGTTGATGAACCATTCCTATTCCAAGCTCATTTGCTTTATTTGGACTAGTTATTCTTGTTTCTTGTCCATTTATTTTTATCTGTCCTCTCTCAGGCTTGTACATACCAAAAAGAACACTCATTAAAGTTGATTTACCTGCTCCATTTTCTCCTAAAAGAGCATGAACTTCGCCTTTTTTTAAAGTTAAAGTAATATTATCATTGGCAACTATTCCAGCAAACTCTTTACGGATATTAAGCATCTCTACTACATATTCCATTTCTATTCCTCCTAATAACAAGCTCATTGCAAGTTATAAATTTTAAAGTAAAATTATATTTTCCTTTACTCAAAAAATAGACGGAAATCTTTATCTCCGTCTATTTAATATTTAAACTACCCTATTAAGCTTCCTTGCTCACCAGATACTTTAACTTCATCTTTTTTCATTAAGTCTATAACTTCTTGAACCTTTGTTAAAGTTTCTTCTGATAAGTTTGGATTTTCTGCTGGAAGACCAACGTCATCTGTTTTAACATCAACAACGAAAGTTTGTCCACCTGGGAATTTACCATCTAACTCATTTTTAATCATATCGTGAGCTGATTTACCAATTTTCTTAGTAGCTGATGTAAGAATTACTGACTTACCATCTGTATAAATACCATCTTGATATTGGTCAACATCTACACCAACAACCCAAGCTGTATCTCCCTTAGTTGCTCTTGTCTTAGCCTCTGTAATAACTCCAACTCCTACTTTACCAGCTGAAGCAAAAATAGCCTTAACACCTTTATCATACATTGTAGCAGCTAATTGTTGTCCTTTAGCTACATCTACAAATGATTCTGCATATATAACATTTTCTTCTTTAATTGACACATTTGTTTTAAAGTTCTCATTAGCATAAGCTATCCCTTGTTGGAATCCCCAGTTGAATTTTTGTACTGGAGGTATTTTAAGACCACCTATAAATCCAACATCTCCTTCTTTAACTTCTAAAGCTGTTGCAAGTCCTGCAAGGAATCCTGATTCATGCTCTGCATAGAATATTGAAACTGTGTTATCTGCAACTGTTCCCTCTTTTGAATCTGGAGTTTCTTTTGGAACACCATCTAATAATACGAATTTCGCATCTTTGTATTTTTCTTGTGCCTTGTATATAGCTGTCTCAAACTTAAATCCTGGAGTTACAATGAACTTATTTCCAGCATCATACATGTTTGTTATTTCTCTTAAGTAATCTGCTTCTGTCTCTCCCTTAGGTTGTAAGTACTTTTCTTGAATTCCTAATGCTTTTTTAGCCTCAACAATCCCTTCCCATGTACCTTGGTTGAATGATTTATCATCAATTGTACCTGAATCTGTAATCATTCCTACCTTCATAGCTTCTTTTCCACCCGTAGCTGTATCTCCACCCTCTGATGAGCTACCTCCGCAGCCAGCTAAAACACCTGTTGCCACTAAAGCTGCAACTGCCATTGCAATTACTCTTTTTTTCATTGTAATTGTCCCCCTTAAAAAATTATATAAATAATATAAATATTGCAAATAATAACGTTTTAATTATTTTCACCACATAATGAAAAACGTTTAATAATGAGCAATATTATTTATTACTTCGTTAATTATTATAGCATATGTTTAATAAAAAAATATTTTATTCCTTTTAAAGTTTTCTATATATTAACGGTTATTTAATATTTATTTTGAATTATCATTCGTTACATACTTTTCTATATTTTTTTATAATTATATTAATCAAATTTATCTATAATCGCAAAAACAACACATCTGCGATCAAATATCTAGCTATGCTTATTAACAATTTAAAATCACAATATTATATTACTATTAAATGTAAAAGATTACAATAATTAGTTTTATTTTCATAAAAAAATAGAGATGATAAGTAAATCATCTCTATTGTTAAAATTATTTTTTAAGTACAATATCACTTAAGCTATGTAATGCTCTTGTACTCATTATATATTTAATTAAATCTTCTTCTCTTAAATCTTCTTCAAAATCAGCCATTATAACTCCATCAAATTCTAATCCTTTTGCAAAATATGCAGGAATTATAAGATTACCACCTTTATAGAATATATCCTCATTATCAAATTTAACAAGATGAATATCTTCCTTTAAAAGATTCCATACTTCTTTTAATCTACTTGAATTTCTAGTTACAATTGCGACACTTTCAAACCCTTGTGCATTGAGCCTTTTGATTTGTGATAAGATTTTTTCTTTAAATTCATTTATATCAGAAGTTATTAATGTTTGCACTTCATCCCCTTGTCTTACAAGTGGAACTATTTTATCCTCTTTTAAGAATTTATTAGCATACTCCATAATTTCTGATGTGCTTCTATAACTGTTATTTAAATTATAAACTTCAGCTTCAACATCATCAAAGATATTTGCAAGTTCAAGCATAGCTGCTTTATCTGAATATTTAATAAGTCTTTGGTTAACATCACCTACAACTGTAAAGTACTTACTTCCTATAAGTTCTCTAATAACTTTAAATTGAAGTGGTGAATAATCTTGTGCCTCATCTATAACAACATGTCTAAAATCTTTACTTGCTTTTTTACCCTCAAGCTTAATCATAAGATATAAAATAGGTGCAAGGTCATTTACTGTAAGAATTCTACCTTCATTGAACTTGTTATAAATAGCAACACAACTTTCTGTTTGTATCCACTCATCAAGTTCTTTTCTACTGTCTATAACTTCCTTAACTATTTCTCTTACCTTAATTTTTCTTTTGAACTCTATATCATTTTCTTGAATTAATAACTCATCTTGACTTAGTGATTCTTTTAAATCTTTAATTTCTTTTGCAAGCTCTCTAAACTTTTCATCCCTCTTATCTTTTATCTTCATAGTAAGAATTCTCTTAATTTTTTCTGCTCTTCTAAATAAAGGCATATATGCATAATGTTTATCAAATAACTCTCTAATTTCTTCAACATCAACTATAACTTCACCATAATACTTAATTGGCTTAATATCAAAATAGTCTTTTGATAAAATGTCTACATAATTATCTAAGTCATTTATAAATTCATATGAATT
>JBOGAY010000253.1:0-2708 GCA_051655925.1 Sarcina sp.
CTTAGATATTATAAAATACCAGTAATAGTTAGAATAAGTAAGGATAAGGTTCTTCTTGATATTAGAACAATAAGAGAAGAGGAATATGATATTATTGTTGATGCTTTAAATGAAGTAGGAGAAAAATAATGAAACATATAATTATAGGAACAGCAGGTCATATAGACCATGGAAAAACTGCACTTGTGAAAGCTCTTACAGGTGTGGATACAGATACACTTGAAGAAGAAAAAAAGAGGGGTATAACTATTAATAATGGTTATACTTACTTTAAATTAAATGATGAAACTCTAGCTGGAATTATAGATGTTCCAGGGCATGAGAAGTTTATAAAGAATATGGTTGCAGGAGTTTCATCAATAGATATAGTAATGCTTGTTATAGCAAGTGATGAGGGGATAATGCCTCAAACTAGAGAGCATATGGATATTTTAAATCTTCTTAATATAAAAAAAGGGATAGTAGTTTTAACTAAGAGTGATTTAGTTGATAGTGAATGGACTGACTTTATGAAAGAGGAAGTTAGAGATTTTCTATCAAATACATTTATGAAAGATGCAAAGATAGTTTCTGTATCATCAAAAACTGGTGAGGGAATTAAGGAGCTTTGTGAAGTTATAAATGAAGAAGTTAGCATAGTTGAAGAGAAGGATAAGGGCGAAATATTTAGATTTCCAATAGATAGAGTTTTCAAGGTTAAGGGATTTGGAACAGTAGTTACAGGTTCTGTACTTGGCGGAAGTGTAAGTGTTTCTGATGAACTTGAACTTTTAATTGATTCAGAGGAAAGTGTGAAAGTGAAAGTTAGAGGTATTCAAGTTCATGGGAAAGAAAGAGATATAGCAGTTGCAGGAGAAAGAGCCGCTATAAATATAGTCTATGACAGTAAGAAAGAACCAGAGAGAGGAATGTTCTTATCTGAAATAGGTAAGCAGCAAGTTTCTTATATGATAGATATAAAGCTAAAAGTTTTAGATTCATATGAGGGTAAGCTTGAAAATAGACAGAGAGTTAGAGTTTATCACTATGCAAAAGAAGTTATGGCAAGGGTAGTTTTACTTGATAAAGAAGAACTTTCAAAAGGTGAGGAAGGCTTTGTTCAACTTAGATTAGAGGAAGAAATATCTGCTAAGGTAGGAGATAAAATAGTTATAAGAAGTTATTCTCCAATGCACACAATAGCTGGTGGAACTGTACTTGATGCAACGCCTAGAAAAGCTAAAAGATTTAGAGAAGAATATATAACTGCTTTAAAAATGAAAGAAAGTGGAGATATAAAAACTCAAATAGAAAATATAATTCAGGAGAAAAGCAAAGAATTTATAACTTTAAAAGAAGTAGCAAGCATCCTAAACACTTCAGAAGATGAGGTTAAAGAAAGTGTACAAATTCTTTTAGAAGATAAAAGGTTAGTTAAAATTACGGATGAAGTATTCTTCCACAATAGATATATCTTAAAACTTGAAAATAATCTTGATAAGTTATTCAAAGAGTTCTATGTTCAAAATCCTTTAAAGCTTGGAATGAATAAAGATGCTCTAAGAAATAAACTTATAGAAAAGAAAATTAAAAATGATGTTTTTGATATTATTTTAGGAATTTTAAGAGAAAGAAACTCTATTGATATTAAGGGAAGTATAGTTTGTCCAAAGGACTATGAAATAAAGCTTAATAAAGAACAATCAGAGGTTAAAAAGTTCATTTTAAGTGAGTATGAAAACTATAAATTTGCAGCACCAAGATTTGAAGATATAATCAAAACTCAAAAGAATAAGAAAGACTGTAAACTAGTATTATCAATGCTTATAGAAGATGGAACTTTAATATACTTAGAAGAAAACTTGTATGTATTAAGTGATTTATATGAAGAGGCAAAACTTCAAACTATTGAGTTTATAAAAGAAAAAGGAATGATAACTTTATCAGATTTAAAAGAAATTATAGATACTTCAAGAAGATACTTAGTAGCATTCTTAGAGAAACTTGATAAAGAGAAGGTTACTAAAAGAGAGGGTGAAGGTAGAGTTTTAGCATAGGGAGTGGAGAAGTGCAATTATCCTTGATAAATGTAAGAGGTGGATTAATCTTGATAAAGCCTTAGAAATATTAGAATTTGGAGGATATTATTCTTTATGATAAATGTGTTTTTTGAAGATGAAGAAATAAGAGAAAATGATTTGTATTTTGTATGTTATATGATTGAGAGAGTGGCTAGAACGTTAAAAGTTAAAAATAAAGAGGTAGTAAATGCACTTGGATATGAGGAACTTGCAAAAAAGATAAGCTTGGCAAGTGTTTTACATAGTGAAAATCCACTTAAAGTAGTGCAGGATTGGATTGAAGAATATGATCTAAAAGCAGGTAATTTTGATATAACAAATGTTGATAAAGAATTAGTAGAAAAGATTCCAACAGAAATTCAGATGGGGAAAGTCTACACACGACTTATTTTAAATACATTAGGAAGTAATGAGGACTATATTCAAGGATTAATAAGAATTTATAACGATGAAATTTGCGAAACTATAGATAACTATAATTGTAGTGCCTATTATGAACCGACACCTGTAATTGTTAGAGCTTATTACAACGAAGGATTTTAATGTGAATAAAAAAGAGAATTATTAACTAAGTCTTAATTAAGTACCAAATCTATTGCTAAACCAATTTATGTAAAATATAATTATGGTAATCAAAATAATTTATAT
>JBOGAY010000254.1:0-1651 GCA_051655925.1 Sarcina sp.
AACTTGTTTAACATACACTCCCCCTTGACTTATTTTATATTATATAGTTTATAATACTTACTTTTTAAATACTCTATATAGTGCTTTGAACTTAGGTTTTCTCCAGTTAATCTCTTTAATATCTCTTTTGAACTATAAAGTGCTCCATGAGAATATATATTGTCTCTTAACCATGAGTTTATTTTCTTTAAAGCTCCTATATCTATATTTTCACTTGAAATATTAAGTTCTTTCTCCAAAGCTTTTCTCAATTGATGTGAGTATAGTTCAGCTATTAGATATACTGGGAAAAAACCAAAATATCCACTAGCCCAATGTATGTCTTGAAGTAATCCTTCTGAAAAAGATTTTGGTATAACTCCTAAATACTCTTTATATTTTCTATTCCAAACCTCTGGTAAATCTTTTACATCTAATCTCCCTTCTAACAGATCTCTTTCTATCTCGTATCTTATAATTATGTGTAAAATATATGTTAGCTCATCTGCCTCTATTCTAATTGGAGATGGTTTAACCTCATTAACTAATCTATAAAAATCTATATCCTCTTTGTCCTTTAACTCTGGAAATAGTTCTTTTATTTTTTTTAAAATAAGCGAAGATATATTTTTATCTCTCCCAACTATATTTTCATAAAATCTAGCTTGAGATTCTTCTAAGACTTGAGAACTTACCTCTGCTAAAAGAGTACCTAAAAGATTCTCACTTATACCTTGCTCATAAAGTCCTTTTCCAGTTTCATGAAAGGTATTATATATCCCAACTTTCAAGTCATTTTTGTCAAAAGATGTTACTACTCTTACATCCTTTGGAGAAGCCGCTAAAGTTGTTGGATGCTCTCCTAAATCTACTCTTCCATAAGTAAAATCAAAACCTGTAATACTTAAAATATATTTTGAAAGCTCCATCTGTTTATTCAAATCATACTCTCCACTAAAATTTTTAGCTACACTGTCTTTACTATTTTTTTCTATCTCTTTTACCAATGGAACTATAAATTTTTTCAAATCTTCTATTAATATATCTAACTCCTCACAGTTTACATCAATATCATAATATCTAAGAAGAGCATCATATGGTGTGTTTTTATATCCCCAATACTGAGTAAAGTTTTTAAAATGTGCTACAATCTTTTCTAAACATAGAGAAAACTCATCATAACTATTTTCAGTTTTTCCTTTTTTCCAAATATCTTCAGATAAAGTTATAAGATTCATATAATTTTCATACTATTTTAAAGGTATTTTTTGGACAAAGTTAGAGTTATTTTTTATTTTCTTTAAAGTAGCTTCTATCACTTCATTTTTCTTAGGTGATTTTTCAAAATACTCTTGAAGTTTTAAAAACTTTGGTGATGAAAATCTATTATATATATCCTTACTTAAAAATTGAATAATTTCAGATCTATAACCAATAGCTCCCTTTGGCATATATATTAGTTTATCCCAATAAAGAAGTGTATTTAATGTATATTTCAGATACTCTATCTCTTTTAACTCTATTTTTAATGCTTCTTGTTTTTTCTCATAAAACAAATCCATTGATCCTCCTCAGTTACTTCAAATTATATTGTGTAAAAAATGGATGTAAAGAGTTAGTTTCACAACTACTTTTTAAAAGCTCCTCATTTAATTTTTCATTTTTTAATAAC
>JBOGAY010000255.1:0-3137 GCA_051655925.1 Sarcina sp.
TGATGGGTCAGTAACTACCTCTTGGTACCCTGCCATCCCTGTTGAAAATATTACTTCTCCAACAGTTTCTTGTAAATACCCGAAGGCTTTCCCCTCAAAAATTGTTCCATCTTGTAATATAAGCTTTGCTTTCATTTAAATAGACCTCCTAATAAATATACTAGAAAAACACACTTTAAAAGGTCTTCTATTCCCACTCTGTTTAACCTTAATTAAACGAAAAGGCAATAGAGCTATTATAAAAACGATTTTTTTCGCTATAATATCCTATTACCTTCTATATATAATTGGAATCAAAATCCAAAGCTATTCTCTTTTTGAAATGTATTTCTTTATCTCGAATTATTTCATTCATTTTATACCTCTTTCTGGCCTCACAGGACCAATTTAAAGTGTATTTTCTAAATTCTCATTTCATATTTTACCTCAATTGTAATAAATAGTCAATAATATTTTGTAAAAAAAAGGTTCAAGCCCTGAGTAAAAATACCCAGGGCTTGAACTAATTTCAACCTATTAACCTACTTCATTGTCCTATTGAAGCAATTTCTATTATTATATATACAGGCTGTTTTGTCAATATTTTTTGCTATTTTCATAATAATTTTTAGCTTTTATAATTCTCTCGCTAAAATATCTGCCACAATTTCTGCAACTTCTCCAGTAATTGCTACACATTGATTTAAATGCTCTTTTGCACCAAGGTCTAACCCTTTAGTAAGAATTTTGCAACAAACAAACTTTCTTTTTTCTTTAAATCTATTATGAAGCTCTGCTGAAAGTTCCATTGTCTTTTTAACCTTTGGATCTTGTGGATTACTTCTTCCAAAAGCCATCCCAAGAGCCATAACTCCACCACTAACTGCTCCACAAGTACATCCTGATCCACCAATTCCAACTGGGAACCCTGATGCCATTTTAATAACTTCGTCTGAGAAGTCTAAATCAAAAGTATCCTTTATTGTCTTCACAATCGCCTCTGAACAATAAAAATCTCCTCTTCTATAGTAATCCTCAGCTGTTTCTTTAACCTTTGTTAAATCAATATTTTTCAATTTTAAACACACTCCTAATCAAATAAAATTTATCTCTTTCAATTATAACTAATTAAAATTAAAAGAGATAGACCTGCTACCTCTAAAAACTAATCATAATATTCTATGTTACTTTCAACTGCTGTATTTCTTAAAGACTCAAATTCTTCAAAAGGTATCTCTTCATACTCAGTTTTATCAAGATGTTTTGGTTCTATATCTACACTTGTACTATTTTCTTTTATACCTAACTCTAAATTAATAACTTCTATTAATCCTAAATATATAGCTTCCTTAAGTAAATCTTCATAACAGGTAAACTGCTTGTTATTACAAAGTATTTTATCTAAGACCATTTTAAGTGGTCCATCTATAATAATACTAAGACCTTTAACCTTTTCATCAGTATCACCAACATTATATTCTTCTTCCATTATGACAATAGTATCTATATCATTCATTAATTTCACCTCAAAAGTCTTTTATTATCTAATTTATACATTGAGTATGAAAAGTGATACTAACTAACCATAATCTTTAACTCTAAAATTCACCCTAAATACTATTTATGAAACTTAAATCAAGTTCAATTCCAGCTTCTCTAAATAATGAAACATAAAATAATAATTTTTCTTCATTTGAAATATTCATATAATTTATAATTTCTTTGAATATATCTAAACTTTTTACTACACTTTTAAAAATTTCACTTCTATCTAATAGGCTCATTTTCTCTGTATTAACTTTACCTATATCAATCATCAAATTACTTTTATCAATCTTTTTATATTTTATATCTGTATTAATATCCTCAATATAATTTATTTTTTCATGACTTTCCTCAATTTGGTTATTGAAAATCTGTTCTCTAAACTCAACCATTATATCTCTAATCACAAATCTTTGTAACTCTCTCGCTTCTGTTTTTTGTGAAGAATATAAAAAACCATATAATCCTGATTCATAAAATATAACCAGTCTAGCAGTGTACTTTATCTTTGGAATAACTTTTACTGCTATTTCTTTAAACTCTTTAAGATCTTCACCAGTCAAAACATCAAACTCTTCTCCTACTTCGAATAGACTTGATGTTATTGTATGCCTTATTGTTGCCGAAATATTTTTATACTCAAATACCTCTACTATGTTGCTCCCTACCCAGCAAATTTTACCTTTCCAAATAAAGCTATAAATCCATTTCCCTTTAAATTTATTCTTCGAATATTTTTCCATTTAACATTCTCCTTGATATAAATACTTAGAGTTTGTTATAATGAATTCTAACAAACTCTTGTAGTTTTAAAAGGAAATCTTTTGTTATTTGACGTGACTAAGATTTCCTTTTTTTATTTTAAATTACTTTATTTTATTTTTTGCTAAATACTCTTCAATAAGTTCTACTACATGGTCTTGAATAGTTTTTCCATTTACAAGCATATTCATCTTTAACTCTCTATGTAGCTCTTCTGTCATTCTTACAGTAATATTTTTTATCATAACGTATCCCTCCTAATTTCCCAACAAACTTTTAAGCTTTTAAGCTTTTAACACTCTTATTATGTGGATTTTTTTATAATATATACATATATTTATAAATTTTTCCTAAGCATATATAAACTCTTTGTGTATCTCCTAAAACTTACACAACATCTTTATGTATCTTGATTCAGCATATGGATTTCCAATCCATATCCTCTTTAAACATATGGGTCTGTAGTCCATATCCTTTTCAAGCATACATAAACTCTTTGTGTATCTCCTAAAACTTACACAACTTCTTTATGTATCTTCATTCAACATATGGATTTCCAATCCATATCCTCTTTAAACATATGAGTCTGTAGTCCATATCCTTTTTCAAACATACATAAACTCTTTGTGTATCCTCTAAAACCTACATAACTTCTTTATGTATCTTCATTTAAGTTAGTCACAAATCTAAAATTAATTTAAAGTTAATTCTAAATAAAAAAGCCGATTTCTTTCGAAACCGACTTTTTTTATCTACTAGTCCTCAGCTGAATACTCTAATTGAATTGTGTTCCCCTCAAATATATATTTTATGTTCCACCCACTATCTAAAGAAAATTTTTTATCTTTGAA
>JBOGAY010000256.1:0-4033 GCA_051655925.1 Sarcina sp.
CCACAGGCACAAGGCACAGTGGTTTTCTCCTAACCTTACTATAAATATTGAAGATGTTCAAAAAGCTATCAAATTAGATAACATCCTTTATACTGCACATTTGCTATACTGCACATTTGCTTGAAAGAATGAATGAGAGAAAGATAACTGTTTCAGATATAATAAATTGCATGAATAATGGTGAAATTATTGAACAATATCCAGAAGATAAGCCCTATCCTAGTTGCTTAATTTTTGCATATGTTGTTAATAAAAGACCAATACATGTTGTTGTAGCATTAAACTGTGAAAATTTATATTTAAGAGTTATAACAACCTATCAACCTGATGAATTAAAATGGATTAATTTTAAAGAGAGGAGATAATAATTATGAATTGTGGAAACTGTAAAGAAGCACTACGTGATGGTCTAGTAAACCATATAATTGATATAGATAATAAATCATTAGTTATACAAGGAGTTCCTGCTAAAATTTGCAGTCAGTGTGGTGAATATTATTTCACTACATCTGTAATGCTCAAGCTTGAAACACTTATACAAGATTTCAAAGAAAGTAAAAACATCACTCAAATTGGCATTATCAAATATCAAGATATTGCATAAAATAAAAAATGTATTGAAATTCAAATATTGAAATTTCAATACATTTTTTTATTTTTCATCTAAACAAAATTATTCTACAATAATCAATTAATATTATCAAAAATACATCTAAGCTAATCCATTTTGATTAGCTTTTTTTATTGCCTCTTCAATTATAAATACTAAAAAGACTACAAATGCCCCAACAATTGTAAATATAACCCTATACATATCAAGATATAAAGCTGATTGTGTTTTATACAACATATGATTTGCAAATAAAGCAAAATAAGTTATAAAAATAGCTCTTTTGTAATAAGGCATTGGGAAAAACATAAAGTAAACTGCAATCCCCGCTAAAATATATGTAATAATATCATTTGTTACAATATGTGCACTTATCATAAATAACACGCATCCTATTGATGTACCAAGAAATCTATCAATAATTTTTTGGAATGTTAGCCCCTTATCTGGTATAAGTAAAATTATTATTGTTATAGGAAGCCATATAGCATGATATTCTTTAAAATATTGCATAGTAAAAATCGCTGCTGCAAAAACAATTCCATTTAAAACAGAATATCTATTTTTAAAATCATTAAACTTTAACTTATCCTCATACTTCACATGTTTTAAAGCTTTTTCAAATACCTTATTAAAGTAAGTTTCTTTTTTATTTTATTTTTTCTAAAAAAATAAAACTTTAATATCATTTGATATCAAAGTTTATTTATAAATTTAATCTAATTTTTTAACAAACTCTATTTCTGAACTACCATCTTCGTACATTAATTCTACACTTATCTCTGTAACCATAGTTGTAAATTCATCTTTTATACTACTTAGATCTTCTAATGCTTTTTGTACCTCATCTTGATTTTTTAAATCACCTACAGTCATATGTGGAATGAATTTAACATCATCAAGCCAAGTTAATAAAAATTTTTTCAAAATACCAGTATAAAGTTTTTCATGTAGCTCCCTTAAGTTTTCGACACCTTTTTTCACCTCTAAAAATATATAATTCCCAAAAGATTTTTTAGACACAACATCTTGCAACTCAACTTTAAACTTCTTAGTACCTTTTAAAACATTATTCATATGTTCCTCTATCTCTTTTTTAGTTAAATCACTTTCAAAAGGAAATACCAATGTAATATGTGGTTCTACAAAGTTAAATGTTGGATCATATTTCTTTCTAATCCCTTCGATAATATCGATATTATCAAATTTTAAAAATATCATTATACATCTTTTCATATCATTTGTACCCCCATTGACTTTTTATTTCAAATATAGAATAAATGCCTTTTTTTATTTTATATTTAAAATTCAAATTCAACAAGTAGTAATTGATAATTATTTTCTATTTACTTTTCCTAAGTTAACACAAAAAGAGATTTTTTATCATCTAATTTTTTAATTATTATATGTAAAAAGCCTTCAATTTTTTCCAAATTAAAGACTTTTTTTGAATTTATATTATAAATAATACTTTCTAAGTAACTCTTTTGTTTTCTCTAATTTAGCAAGTATATTACTAAAGTTTACATAAATCTCTTTCCCTGAATAATTTTTAAATCTTACTGCTATACCATATCTATTAGTATCACAAATATGACATACTTCTCTTTCTTGATCTACTTTAGCATTACACTTTTTACATACCCATGTAACTTTACTCTTCACAAGCCCTGACTTTTTAATTTCAACATTATTATCATATCTACTATTTAAATAATCTAGCAACTCACAAAGACCTTTATAATCATCTTTTGATACAAATCTTGGATTAGCTTCTAAGCAATATAACAACATCATTTCTTTATTAATATCACCTTTTTTGAACTCATCTAAAATTTTACTATAACTTATGAGGTCAAACTTTTTAATAATATATGCTTTAACATCTGTTATATCCGTACTTACATATTTTTGTACCATTTCATAATCATCACATGTTGATAAATATTCATTAATTATATTAAATCTTAAAAAGTTCTTATCTATTCCAACAGTATTTTTATTAGTTAAAATCCCTATTTCGATATTTTTAACTATTTCAAGCCCTACATTATTGCCGCTTCCTATATAACCTTCAATTTCTTGTGGTGAGCTAGTTAAAATATTAAATGTATTTCTATCAATAACCTTAGAATAAGCATGAACTTCCCCTAACGTTTCTCTTATTTCATCTTCTATTTTTTTTATTGCATTTTCTTCTCCAATTTTTCTAATCCTTACAGCAGTTCCTGTTGCACTAATCATAAACATAGAATATCCACTTCCAAAAATCGGATCTAAATCACCCTTAAACCCTACTATTGCATTCATTCCAAGAGACTTCGCCTTACTTTGAATGCTTACTCTTGCAAACTCCTTAAGCTGATCAATTTCATCTGTATATCTTCCTGAAACTCCACCAAAAAAATCAGTAAAACTTGCAAACATATCAGAGAAAAAATCTGCTCCAATAACTAAATTACTAGAAATATAACCATGATATTTCTCTATATGATACCCCTCAATTGTATTTGTAGTTGTGACTAAAAAATCTTTCATTCATTTTCTCCTTATACCCTAATCTTTAAAATATTATATTCTACATATAAACATATTATCCTTTAAAACTTTTCTTACAACTTTATTAACAGTATCAATAAAAAAAGTAGACATCTCTATCTACCTTAATCTCTATTTAAACATATACTTCAAATATTTCTTTACCCTCAAGAGTATACTTGCTACTTGTATACTCTTTTGTTTTATTAAAATTAAATATTAATAGATACCCTCTATCTAAACTTTGTATGTTAAGATAATTTTCTAGTTGCTCTAGTCCTTTTTTATGTGCTATTTCACCATGCCATATTTTTGTCTCTATAATATACTTATGTGAATTATAAGAAATTACTATATCGAGTCTTCTCTCCTCTGATATTTGAACTTCTTTATAATCAAAACCAACACCATTAATTATAGGTTTTATGAAAGCTAAAAAAAGCAATACCCCATGTCTTTCTAAGAACTCAATATTACGAGTACTATAATTTTCTTTCATGAATTGTTGGAATCTTAAGAGCACTCGCTCCATATCTAGTCCATTATTATCCGTTATAAAATTACTCTTAAAATTATATGCACTCATGTCCATTGTATCTGTTCTTGATATCATATAATTATAAATAACTTCTTTTAGTATCTGATTAGAAACTATTACATTATTTTCTACATCGCTAGTTAAATATCCAAACATAGTTCCAAGTTCTATTGTAGGATTATTTATATTATAAACTTGACTAATATTTAAAACTAAAATATTATAAATAAATTTATATAGTTCCTTATTATTTTCTAGATTTTTAATTAAGTCATCAAATAACATATTTTTTTCATTTATAAGTTTTTTGATAGCTCTCTGAATGTGATACTCTTCCCATATCTCAT
>JBOGAY010000257.1:0-4630 GCA_051655925.1 Sarcina sp.
CCCCTTTCAACTGACTTCATAGCTTTGTCTAGCTCCACCAACTTACTCTTGTCCTCTGCAACCTCTACCTTTGTATTTTTTATTAGACACATAATATCACACAAAAAAATTTAAAGCAAATTTTTTTTATAAAATTACATTTTAAAATTTATATCCTATTGATACAGTCCCAAAAGTATTATCTCTTCTTCCAAAGTTTTTACCTACACTTGCTTCTAGTGTAAAGTTATTAACTTCATAGCTTGCTCCAGCTTTCACTCCTGTTGTTCCGCACTCTAAATCATCTTTAGGAAGTTTTCCTTTTCCGGTAAATCCTTCAAAACTAAACTCTTGTTCTTTATTCATATTCCCTAATTCATATGAATACTCTACTCCTGCAAACAGATTTAATCCTCCAAATCTATCTCCAACTAACAATCCAACTTTTGGAAGCACTGACGTATAGTTTTCTGACTCCATTCTTGCATTTAATGAATTAGCATTTGACTCTGTAAATGAATCATACTTCATATGAGCTAAATCCAATCCTAAATATGGTTTTACAAATGCATTCTCTCCAAACATTTTTGATATTTCTCCAGAAGCTCTTACTCCATAAGAATCAAAGTCTGACTCTGCCCTTCTACCAACTATATCAATATCTCTCTTATTTTCATGGAAGTTATATTCTCCACCTAATCCTAATCTGAAATCTACACCTTGATATTTCATAAATCGATTAATTCCTAAATGAATTGTTTGAATATGTCCTTTTCCATTATCTTTATAATCTATATCATTATAACCATATCCAATAGTACCAAATGTTCCATCACCAAAGCTCATAGCTCCAACAAATCCAGACAGTTTAGATTTATATCCCTCTATATTATCTCTTGAATCTATATCTTGATACTTCCCTATAAATGTGAAGTTATAACTGTTTTCTCCTAAACTATTTATAGCTACCATATCTTGCTCTTTAAATGTTTCACTTGTTTCTAACATCTGTCTTCCAAGATTTGAGTATATTGTTGGCGTTAAATTATTTAAACTTCTATCAATTGCTTCTGTACCACTTGTATCAATCATTTTTATAACCTCTTTAGCATCTGAGCTTAAAGTTTTAAATGACTCTTCATTTTGATACTTTCCAAAGATATCAGCAGTTGATGTGATATATCCTGTTGTAAAATCTGATAAATTTTTATCATTTCTATTTAAAGTAGCATCTAAGTTACCCCATCTATCCGTTACAGCTTCAGCATCATAAAGCAGTGAATTTGATATAAAATTAAAGTTATCTCCTACAGTTATATCTTCTGCATCTATAACATTTTGCATAATATATTCATTTTTAAATCCATTTTTAGTTACTTCGCTTCCTACGACTACATCTCCATCTATCGATACATTCTTAGCAGTAATTTTTCCATAAGAACCATCTTCACTTGTTCCTATCATATATACTCCACCACTACTAGATCCTAAAGTTAGATTTCCATTACTATTTATAGTTCCATAATTTTCTATTGTCCCACCATTAGTTGCATACATAGCTGACTTAATAACTTCATTACCATTCTTATCTACTTCAATTATATTTGTATTAGAATTTCCAGCTTCAATGTTAATTGTTCCATGATTTATTGCTACTCCTCCACTGGCAATCATACCACCTTCAGCAGTAGCTGAAACATTTATAACTCCCTCTTTAGAGTTTATAGCTGTTCCATCTACTCCTGCATACATTCCCCAAGCTCCAAGTCCATCTATATTTATAGTTCCATTATTTGTAGCTACTACTCCATGACCTTGAACTCTTATAGCATTTGAATCTACTCCACCAGTTATTCCAATTCCTTTTATACTTATAACTCCATTATTTATAACATCATTTCCATAAGAATCTATTCCTCTAGCATCATCTAAACTTTCAACTTCTATTTTCCCATTATTTGTTATTATTCCTTTAGATGCTTCATTATAATTAAAGGCTTGTATTCCTGTTACTATTTTACTTAGATATTCAATATCTCCAGTTTTTCCATTGACTGCTAACACCCCATCATTTGTAACTGAAACTTTGCCTAAAACTTCAGAATTACCATAAGTTTCATTACTAGCTTTTATTCCTATTGCATTATCTCCCACTACAACAATCTTACCAGTAACATTATTTACTACGTTTCTTTTATTACTTCTTGAATCTACTCCTGTTGCATTTCCACCTTTAGTTTCTGTATATATATATCCATTATTTATAAAATCTCTACTAATACTTACTCCTATTGCATTTCCTAAAGAAGGATTGGAATCCTCTCCATTTATCTTACTAGCATAAACACTAATAGATCCATCATTTATTATCTCTTTTTCTAACAATTCTGATCTATATGTATCCTCACTTATACCCCTTGCATAATTATTCTCTGATTCTACTTCAATTTTACCTTTATTAAGAAAATTCGCTCCTTTATTTAAAGCTATACCTTTGTGCTCTGCACTTCCAGTTATTACAATATTTCCATTATTTGTTCCTAATGAATCTGCAAGTTCCATCCCTATAACATGATAATCCCATCCTATGGGTTCTCCTATCTCATTACTTGTCTTACTTGTTATTAAAATATTTCCATTATTTGTTGCAACTGAATTGTTTAAAGCTTTCATTCCTTGACCATCATTTATAACTTGAATCTTGTTATTGTTTATTATTTCAGACCCATCTGCTTCCATCCCAGCCATTGGTGCCCAGAATAACCACTCACCTGTTGTAGGATCTGGTTCATCTATATATGCTGAATCACTCCATACTTCTGCTTTAGATTGTGCTATTATACTTCCATTATTTATTGCAATTGAATTTGATATAGCCTTCATTCCGATACCTGTTCCATCTAAAGATATTGTTCCCACTTTAGTATTCTCTATCTCTCCATTTTTAGCTAGTATTCCTATTAGTTCACTATATGTTACTCCTATTTCTTTGTATAACCAATCATACTCTACATTAGATGTACTACCTTTTGAATATCCTCTTGAAGCAACCCCTTGAGATATTAACTGAATATTTCCATTGTTTATTCCTTTTGCTTCTTTATCAACATCTATACCAATTGCATACCCTGATAATTTTATATTTTTATTGTTTATAACTATACTATCTTTATCTTTTCCTTTTAGACCTCTAACTTTAGAAAATCTCTCTTCTTGAAAAATAACAAAATTCTCATCTGATTCTATTATAACTTTCCTATCTTGTCTTAATGATTCAAGCTGAATCTCTCCATTATTTTCACCTTTTGATCCTTTAGTTGCTTCGATTCCTCTTATGCTACCCTGACCTGTTATTAATCCATTATTTACAGCACTACTCATATCTCTTGCAACTAAACCTTTTTCTGTAGAATAAACTGTATCTTTATAATATTCTCCTTCGTAGATTTCACTTTCTTGAACCAACTTTGATTTCATTGATATATTACCATTATTTTCTACATTACTTTTATCTTTAGCCATCATTCCAGAAGTATAAGCTCCATCTAAAATAATATCTTTATTATTTATCCCTTTTGCTCCATTTGCTGCTACCACTCCAATACTTCCGCTACTATCCTCTAATATAGTTCCATCTGGATTCTCTTGATAAACTCCTTGACCATTCCCTATAATAATTCCATCATTTATTCCTGTTACCCCATTTTCCACAGATATTCCAATTGAATTCTTTCCACTTATCTCTATTTTTCCAATATTTTTAATTGAATAATTAGCTCTAGATAATCTTGTTGATAGATCTACTGTTCCATGCATTCCAATAGAACCATCTCCACTCAAGTTAATACTTGCTCTACTTTCAACGTTAGAATTTTTAGCCATTATTCCGACTATATTTTTTGAATTTTTATCGCCTTTTATTACCCCTGATACACTCGTATCTCTTCCTTCTATTATATGACCTTCATTATTTTTATTTAATTCTATTTCCTCCATAGTTGGCGGTAGTGGTGGTTTTGGATTTTCTGGCTCTACTACTGGTGGATTTGAATCTGATGATCCTCCACCTCCTCCTCCACATGCAGTTAATGAAATACCTATTATACCTGTTATTAAAAATTTAACTACTGTTTCTAAATTTAAAGAAACATGATTTTTTAAACTTCTTTTTATACTTCTCTCTTCATTATAAATATTCTTCATATATCCCCTCTTGTTTTATAATATAACTTATTGCTAAATTATACTGCACATTTTTCCAATTATCTATTTGAAAATTTTTTAAGTTTTTTTAAAATTTCTTCAAGTACAAAAAATAAAAAAAGCAGACTAAAAAATTAGTCTGCTTTATCTTTATCTATTATTATACATCTCTTCATAATACTTTTGATAATCTCCAGATGCTACTTCCTCTACCCATCCTTGATTATCTAGATACCATCTAATAGTCTTCTCTATTCCTTCTGTAAATGGTGTTTCAGGATACCATCCAAGTTCAGTTACTATCTTAGTTGGATCAATAGCATATCTTACATCATGCCCTAATCTATCTTGTACATAAGTTATTAAATCATAATTGATATTAGCTAAATCAGTGCTTAAAACCGCTTGATATTTAGGTTCTTCTTTCATAATTCTAGCTATTGTATCT
>JBOGAY010000258.1:0-25455 GCA_051655925.1 Sarcina sp.
GGCAAATAGATCTGTTATATAACTTTGGAAGTCATAAAGATAAAGACTATAAAATAACTAAATTTAGAATAGAAAATGAAGATGGAACAAAAATTAGAGATACTGGTGAATCAGGAATAACAGAAGGGGACTTTGGTAGCAGAGGAAAAATTGATGGGATTGAAGGGTTAACAAGGAGAGTGTATGAAGGTGAAATTACAGGGGATACTGTTAAATTAATTCCTGTAGTTACTCACAACACAAATAAAAATGTAGTAGTAGATAAAGATGAACCAATTTTAAAAGAGATAGAACCAATAATCATTAAAGTTAAATAGTATATTTAAAGTAGAAGTTTGTGGAGAAATTTACAAACTTCTACTTATTTGCTTTTAGAAAGCTTTATTAATGTATATAATTAATATAAGAATAAAGAGAAAAGGAGATATTTTAAAAAATAACTTGTGGTATTAGAAAAATGATTTAATGAAGAAAAATTATAATATTTGGAGGAATAATTATGAGAAAATATAATTTGCTTGACTTAAAATATGATGCATCTTTTAAAGCATTATTTGAAAAGGATGAAGAATTATTGATAGATTTTATAAATTCAATAATAGAAGATAGAGAAATAGTATCTATAGAAGAATTAAATACTAATATAAAACCAGTAGATAATTCAAGAGGAATTATATTTGATATTTTAGTGAAAGATTCAAATAATGTAAAACTAAACATTGAAATGGAAAAAAACAGTACGAGTGTAATGAAAAAAAGAACTCAATTTTATTGGGCTAAAGCATATACAAGAGATTTAGTTAAAGGTGATACATTTGATATATTAACGGATACTATTTGCATAAATATATTAGGTAAAAATATTTTTGATTATGATGATGATCCAAAAAGAAAGTTTATTTTATATGATGAAAAACACAAAGATAGATTAGATAGTAGTCTTGAAATATACTTTGTTGAATTAAATAAGTCTAAGAATGTTAAAATAACTGATAGACTTTCTATGTGGGCTAAATTAATAAATGATTCTAATGATATAGCTGATATTATTGGTAAAGACCCTATTTTAGATAAGGCAATAAATAAAGCAGAAGAATTAAATATGAATGATGAATTAATAGCTATTGTTTTAGAAGAACAACAAAGGGAATTTGAGGAAAGATCAAGAGTAGCAGAAGCTAAAAGAGTTGCAAAAATAGAAGGAAAGATAGAAGGAAAGATAGAAGGTAAATTAGAAGGCAAATTAGAAGCTATAGCTTCAATATTGGATGTATTATCAGATGAAGAAATATCTAATAGATTTGAAATTGATATAAATTTAGTTAGAAAAATTAGAGCTAATAATGACAGCAAATAATTAAAGTATAAGAAAAGTTCAATTCTAATATTATTTTAGAATTGGACTTTTTTTATAAGCAAAACATAAGAAATGTTGTTATAATAAAAAAACAAATGAAGAGGATGATAATTTCAATTGATGTTAATAAACCAATAAGTAGAAAAAGGAAAGGGCATAAAAGGTTTTTAATGAAAAGATTTAATACAACAGGTGTTTGTATTTCAAAAACATTATATGGTTGATATATCTCATAAAATTGAGCAGATTGAAAAACTTATGCAAGTGATGAGTCCAATGTAGAAAATAAAATAATATTTGAAGTAAGAGTATAATTTTGTTATCATAACATATTCAAATTGTGGTAATATATAAGGTATACTAAAAGTAGTAATAAACCTATGAAAAGAATAGTAAAATAGTCATAGGAAGATTTGCTTTACATTTTAAAATATGTGAAATGAAAATTTAAATAATGAAAGGAGAATCATCTCATGGAAGATAAGAAAAAGGTTATATTTAGTGGAATTAAACCTTCAGGAGACTTAACACTTGGAAATTACTTAGGAGCTATCAAATCATGGGTAAAGCTTCAAGATGATTATGAGTGCTATTACTGTGTGGTAGACTTACATGCAATAACTGTTAAGCAAACACCAGCAGAACTTAGAAAAAGAACTTTAGAGATATTAGCTATTTACATAGCATCAGGAATAGATGTAGAGAAAAATACATTATTCATACAATCACATGTGCCAGCACATGCTGAATTATCATGGCTTCTAACATGTAACTCATATATGGGTGAACTTAGTAGAATGACACAATATAAAGATAAATCACAAAAAGCTATAGATTCAGGAGAGTCTATAGGGGCAGGATTATTTAATTATCCAGTTCTTATGGCTGCCGATATTTTAGTTTACCAAACTGATTTAGTTCCAGTAGGTATAGATCAAAGACAACATCTTGAACTTGCTAGAGATATAGCAGCAAGATTTAATGGAGCTTATAGTGAAACATTTAAAATTCCAGATGGATATACACCAAAAGCTGGGGCTAAAATAATGGATCTTCAAGACCCAACAAAAAAAATGTCTAAGTCAGAAGATAATCCAAATGCTTCAATCCTATTAATGGATGAGCCAGATGCAATCAGAAGAAAAATTGCTAGAGCAGTTACTGATAGTGTTGGGGTTGTTAATTATACAGATGATCAACCAGGGGTTAAAAATCTTATTAACATAGTTTCAACAATTGAAGGGGTTACTCCAGAGGAAGTTGTTGCAAGATATGAAGGTAAGGGGTATGCTGATTTTAAGAAAGATGTTGCCGAAGTTATTGTAGCAGAACTTGAACCAGTTCAAAAAAGAGTTAAAGAACTTCTTTCAAATAAAAAAGAACTTGAGGCTATATATAAATCAGGAGCTGAAAAAGCGAATTATGTAGCAACAAAAACTCTTAGAAAAGCTCAAAAGAAAATAGGTTTAATACCAAGATAATACTTAAAAGTACAGTGAAGGAAAATTTACTGTACTTTTTTATTGTAATTTTATGAAAAGGTAATCAAAAAGTCACATATATACTAACAAATGAAGGTAAAATTAATTATAGTTTATGATAGTTATGAGGGGAAAAAGATGAAGAGGGATAATATGAAAACAAGAGTGGTGAGTTTAATTTTAATAGTAGTTGTGGCAACTGTTAGTTTAGGAATATACATGATACATAAAAGAGAAGCACGATATAAAAGACAAGTGATAATTAATGAAACTAATGCAGTTAGTCATGATAAAAACACTAGTGTTAATATAACGGTCCAGAAAGACAGTTAGTGTAAGGTACATAGTTTACGTTCACTAATATAAAATTGAATGTGATGGACCATTTTTTAGTTATAATGATATTACCATTTATAATTTATCATTTTAGCAAAAACATTATAATAAAAGTTTAGAAATATAGAATTTAAAAAAGTCACATTAGTTTAATGTGGCTTTTATTGTTTAAAAATGGTTTTTATTTTATTAAATGGCAGTTTAAATTTTATTATTATAATCCTCTTAAGGTTAAAATTTTGAGGGGGACTATAGATGGGGGTAAGTTACAAGTTAAGTGATAATGTATATCATGAAGTTTTAAGAGCTGAGACTTTAAGTGGTAAAAAAGAGAATGATGTAAGTATCATTTTTTATAATGATAAAATTGAAGTTAAAGAGTTAGATGTGAAGCTAAGGCTAGATCGTAGAGATATAAAAAATGTTGTAGAGGGCGAGCATACAGTTATAGAAACCTTTTTAGGCTATAATATTATAATTTTAAATGGTGTTATACAAAATAAAAATGCTATGATGGAATATTTAAATCTATATTTAAATGAAGTAAATAAATTAGACGGTAAATCTATTAGAATAGACACAGTAAATAAATTTACAACTATAAAAATGAATAATTCGACAATAGAATTTGATTTGAAAAAAATAGATGAAATTTTAGAAGATGATGAAAATTTATATTTTTCAAATAAAACTATTTTATTTGAAAAGATTAAATTACCTAAGTTTATTTTTGAAGGAAATGAGGATAAAGAAAAATTTTTAGCAAGTTTAGAGTTTAAAAAAATAAAATTTAAAAGAGCAATGAAAAAAATGTTTTTGAAATAGAAATAAAAATAGAAATAGTGTAGTTTAATTTGAAAATTAGAGCTATGCTATTTTTTTTATATTAAAAAGTAGTTTTTGTTAATTCTAAATTAAATTTAGATTAAGTTTAGGACAAGGGTAATTGAATGATTATAGTATGATTGTTATAATAAATTTGTTAAATGAATATTAAATTAAGAGAAGGTTTTTTAAATATATAAATTGGTGGGGATGGTTATGTTAGATAAAAGGATTCTAATAGTTGATGATGAAATGCATATAAGGGAGCTTATTAAATTCAATTTAGAAAAAAATGGATTTAAAACTTTACAAGCTGCTGATGGAAAAGAAGCAGTAGAACTTGCAAAAGAAAGACAAGTTGATTTAATAATTTTAGACTTGATGCTTCCTGTTATGGATGGTTTTGAGGTATGTAAGGAAATTAGAAAAGATAGTGTTATTGGTAATACACCAATAATTATGCTTACAGCTAAGGGGGAAGAGATAGATAAAATTGTTGGTCTTGAGATAGGTGCTGATGACTATATGACAAAACCTTTTTCCGTAAGAGAACTTATAGCTAGAGTAAAAGCTCAGCTTAGAAGGAATTCAGGAGTGAAGGTAGAGAGCAATGTTGTAAATTTTGGTGATGTTTGTGTTAATCTTCAAACTAGAGAGGTAAGAAAAGCGGGGAATCTTGTTGATTTAACTTTAAAAGAGTTTGAAATTTTAAAAATACTTTTAAAGAATAAAGGTTCTATAATAACAAGAGAGGTTTTACTTGATAGAATTTGGGGATATGAATATATTGGTGAGACAAGAACAGTAGACGTTCATATTAGACATTTACGACAAAAAATAGAATCTGATGATAAAAACCCTATGTTTATACAAACAATTAGAGGTGTTGGGTATAAGTTTATATCAGAATAGTAATTAGAGTTAAACTTTATTGAAAATACTTATAGATATTGTATATAAGAAAAATTTGACAATACAAATTTACTAGTATACAATATCTATGATGATAATTAAAATCAAATATCTTTGCTAGGGGTGCTATTTGGCTGAGAGATTCTTTAAGAATTAACCCTTGAACCTGTTTGGATAATACCAACGTAGGAAAGCTATTTCTTTTTAAGTCATTTTGAAGGCTACTTCTTAATGCTTAATGATGATGAGTAACAATATTTCTACGGTGAAATATTGTTTTTTTTTGTGTTAAAAGTAGTACTTTAAGAAGAGAGGAGAGGATATTTTATGTCACAGTACGATCAAGCATTACAACATATTGAGCTTGTAAGAATTTTAACTTACATTGTAAGTATTGCATTTGTTGTTTTTATAGGAGTTGGTTTTAGTAAAAAGAAGCCAAGCCTAAAAAAAATGATAGTTATTGCACTTTTTGCAGCAATGGCTTTTATACTATCATTTATTAAACTATTTTCATTACCACAAGGAGGAAGTATTAATCTTTTACCATTTGTTCCAATAATGCTAATTAGTATTTTTTATGGTGTTACAGAGGGGATGACTTGTGGGCTTATATTTGGAGTATTAAGTCTTATTACAGGTGGACATATAGTTGGAATTGCTGAAGCTCTTATGGATTACATATTGGCTAATGTAACACTTGGACTTGCAGGTATAGTTGGTAGAAATACAAAAAGTAAAATTTTAATTGGTTCAATTATAGCAGTTTTATTAAGTGTATTTTCTAATATTTTATCAGGTGTATATTTCTATGGAATGTATGCTCCACCAGAAATGAATCTTTGGGGGTATTCAATAATTTATAATTTCAGTTCAGTAGGAATTGTTGGAGTTTTAAGTATAGTAGTTATAATGCTTTTACCAGTACAAAAACTTAGAAAACATATTTAAAATATTAATATAAAGAATTAGTAAAAAGGAACCGCGTTAGTGGACTTGGAAGAGAACTTATAGATATATAAGCCCAGTGGATAATCTAAAGGCTGTAGAAAGAAAATTAAAGGAAACTTCAGAAGAAGTTAAGAAATTAAAAATAATAAAAATAAGTAAATAGCGTATAATTTAAATGAAAACTGCCTTGTTTTACACATAGGCAGTTTTTTATTTTAGTTTATTCTAATTAAGTAAAAGTATACGTGGATTTATTTTTAGAAAAAAATAATTTTAAGAAATATAAGTTGAAGAGCTAAAATGTAAATTCAATGTTAAGAACTTCTTAACGTTAACTTGTCTTTATTTAACACAAAGCTAATTTAAAGTTAAGATTGAGTGCTTATTATAGAAATATAAGGTTGATAAAACAAAATGAAAGTCAATTTCAAGGGGGAAATTTTTATGAGAATGAAAAAATTAAAAAGTTTAGCAATAGTTATGTCTTTAGTAAGTGTAGCAGGAATGTTTGCAGCCTGTGGTGGTAGTGAAACAGGAAGTGAGAGTGCAAGTGGTGATAAAACAACTACTTTATCAGGAGAAATTAAGGTAGATGGATCATCAACAGTTGCTCCAATAACAGAGGCTATGGCAGAAGAGTTTAATGTGGAAAATAAAGATGTAAAAATACCTGTAGGGGTATCAGGAACAGGTGGTGGATTTAAGAGATTTGTAGTTGGAGATACTGATATACAAGATGCTTCAAGACCTATAAAAGATTCTGAGAAAGAAGAAGCAAGTAAAAATAATGTAGCATATACAGATTTAACTGTAGCTTATGATGGTGTTACAGTAGTAGTAAGTAAGGAAAATGATTTTATAGATTCATTAACAGTAGAAGAACTTAAAAAGTTGTGGGAGCCAAATAGTGTAATTAAAACATGGAAAGATTTAAGAAAAGAATGGCCAGCAGAAGAAATTAAATTATATGCACCAGGACCAGATTCAGGAACATTTGAATTTTTCACAGAGGAAATTACAGGTGAGGCAAAAGCTATGAGAACTGATGTTAATCCAAGCGAAGATGATAATGTACTTGTTCAAGGGGTTGCAGGAGATAAAAATGCAATAGGATTTTTTGGATTCTCATACTACAAAGAAAATATAGATAAACTTAAAGCTGTTAAAGTTGATGCAGGAAATGGAGCTGTTGAGCCAACATTTGAAAATATCAAAGATAGTAAGTATGTACCGCTTTCAAGAGAAATATATATATATGTTAATAATGCAAGTTTAGAAAGACCAGAGGTAAGTAGTTTTGTTGAGTTTTACTTAAACAATGCAGAAAGTATAGTTCCGGAGATAGGATATATTCCATTAACAACAGATGCGTATGTAGCAGAGCTTAAAAAGATTAAGAAATAAAATTTCTATAAGCTGTCCCTAACAAAAAATTTATATATATGATGAAAAAGACCAGTAAGGGGACAGTTATCCTTACTGGTCTTTTCTGTATAGATTTAAATTAAACTTTATAGCGCATAAAGTACGCAAAAATTGCCTTAGGCAATTAAATATATTTTAATGCTTATATTTACATAAGATTAAAATAGTCCACAAAGGACAACAATAGTTTATCATACACTTAGAAGCTTGTAAATAACTATGTTTATATTCATAACGTTAAGAAAAAAGTTTTTTTATTTAACAAAGACTTAATAATGAAGATTTATAAGTTAACAATACTTTAATAAAATTAATTTACAAATTAAATATAAGGAGTTTTGCTAGGATGAAAACAAAATTTGAGAGAAGTATTGAGATTGTGTTAAGAATATTAGGAGTAATAAGTATCGGGATAACAGCATTAATAATTATGAGTTTATTTAAAGAAAGTATAGGATTTTTCAAAAAGGTCAGTTTGTCAGAATTTTTAACAGGAACAGTCTGGTCACCTCTTATGACACCACAAAACTTTGGAGTATTACCACTTATAAATGGAACGTTATTAATAGCAGTAGGTTCAAGTATTATAGCTATACCAATAGGGCTTGGAGCAGCAGTATATTTAAGTGAGTATGCTTCAAAGAAAACTAGGAATATAGTTAAACCAATATTAGAAATTTTAGCAGGTATTCCATCAATAGTTTATGGATATTTTGCACTTACAGTAGTTACACCATTTTTAAAAATTATAATACCAGATATAGAAATATTTAATGTTTTAAGTGCAAGTATAGCAGTTGGAATTATGATAATACCACTTATTTCTTCATTAAGTGAAGATGCAATGAGTAGTGTACCAAGTATTGTTAAAAATGGAGCATATGCAATGGGAGCTACAAAGTTTGAAGTTATTAGAAAAATAGTAATACCAGCATCTTTATCAGGAATTATTTCTTCATTTATATTAGCAATATCAAGGGCGATAGGTGAAACTATGATTGTTGCAATAGCAGCAGGAGCAAAACCACAAATGACACTTAATCCACTTGAGTCAGTTCAAACAATGACAGGATACATGGTATCAGTTGCAATGGGGGATATAAGTTATGGATCAATAGAATATCAAACAATATTTGCAGTAGGGGCAGTTTTATTCCTTATGACATTTGTTTTAAATATCATAGCTAAAAGAATAGTTAAAAAAGGGAGAGTATATTAATGGGTAGAGTAAGCAATTTTAGTGATTTAAAAGAAGTAAGTTTGTTTAGAAAATATTCAAAGGATAATATAAAGAAAAGAAAAATGAAAAATAATATGGCTAAAGCTTTATTTTTTGGTTGCACTATATTTGGAATAATAATGCTTATAGTTCTTATGGGATCAATATTTAAAGATGGACTTAAATACTTAAGTTTAGATTTTTTAAGAAATGTACCATCAAGAGTTGCCGATAGAGCAGGAATACTTCCAGCAATAGTAGGAAGTTTTTGTGTAATACTTGTGACAATAATAGTAGCATTTCCACTTGGGATAGGTAGTGCAATTTATCTTGAAGAGTATATGAAAAGAGGAAAGCTTAAAGAGTTTATAGAGCTTAATATAGCAAATCTTGCAGGAGTACCAGCGATTGTTTATGGAATAGTTGGACTAGCATTTTTCATTCAATTTATGAATCTTGGAAGAGGGATACTTACAGCAGGACTTACTATGGGACTTCTTATTATGCCAACAATAGTCATAACAACTCAAGAAGCATTAAAACAAGTACCAAACACTTTAAGGGAAGGTTCATATGCGCTTGGAGTTACAAAATGGCAAAGCATAGTAGGCGTTGTTTTACCATTTGCAATGCCAGGAATATTAACAGGAACAATACTTGGAATTTCAAGGGGGATAGGAGAGTCATCACCACTTATAATGGTTGGAGCAGCAAGTTATGTTACTTTTCTTCCTGAGGGATTATTTTCATCATACACAACATTACCTCTTCAAATTTATAACTGGACATCAAGACCACAAGCGCAATTTCAAGAACTTGCAGCATCAGGAATTATAGTATTACTTGTAATACTACTTGGAATGAATACAATAGCAATTTTATTAAGAAATAAATATCAAAAAAATTCAGGGTTTTAAAGGAGCGTAATATGAGTAGAATAATAGAAGTTAAAAATTTAAATTTTTATTATGGAACTAAGCAAGCGTTAACTAATATAAATATAAGTATAGAAAAAAATAAAGTGATAGCATTAATTGGTCCATCAGGATGTGGTAAATCAACATTTTTAAGATGTTTAAATAGAATGAACGATATTATTGAAGGAGTAAGATATGAAGGGAGTATACAGTTAGAAGGTGAAGATATACTAAGTAAAACAGATACTATAGAGCTTAGAAAACGAGTAGGAATGGTATTTCAAAAACCAAATCCATTTCCTAAGAGTATCTATGAAAATATAATTTATGCACCTAAGAGATTTGGAATAACTAACAAAAAACAATTAGATAAACTTGTTCATGATAGTTTAGAAAGTGTTGGCCTTTTAGATGAAGTGACTGATAAGTTAAATAAATCGGCTTTTGGGTTATCAGGAGGACAGCAACAAAGACTTTGTATAGCAAGAGCAATAGTTGCAAAGCCAAATATAATATTAATGGACGAGCCTACATCAGCTTTAGATCCTGTTTCAACTATAAAGGTGGAAGAACTTATACAAGAGCTTAAAAAAGATTATACAGTTATTATAGTGACGCATAACATGGAACAAGCATATAGAATTGCAGATTACACAGGGTTTTTCTTAAATGGTGAACTTCTAGAGTTTAATACAACCGAAAATATATTTAAAAATCCACAAAGGATTCAAACAAGGGATTATATAAATGGAATATTTGGATAAAGGGGAACTGATGATGGGAAATATAGTTGAAATTAAAAAGTTAAACCTACATTATGGAGATAAAAAAGCATTAAAAGAAGTTAATATGACTATAGAAAAGAATAAGGTAACAGCATTAATAGGACCATCAGGATGTGGAAAATCAACATTTTTAAGGTGTTTAAATAGAATGAATGATGTAATAGAAAATGTTAAGATAGAAGGTGAAATAATATACAATGAAAAAAATATAAATGAGTTTGATGTTTTAGAACTTAGAAAATATATAGGAATGGTATTTCAAAAGCCAAACCCATTTCCAATGAGCATATATGAAAATATAGCATTTGCACTTAAAATACATGGTATAACAGAAAAAAGGATAATAGATGATATAGTAAGAAGATCACTTATAAAAGTGGGGCTTTATGAAGAAGTAAGAATGAGACTTGAATCTTCAGCATTAAAATTATCAGGAGGTCAACAGCAAAGACTTTGCATAGCTAGAACAATAGCAATAGAGCCAGAAGTTATACTTATGGATGAACCAACATCAGCGCTAGATCCATTGTCTACAAAGATTATAGAAGAGTTGATAGAAAAGCTAAAGAAAGAATATACAGTTATTATAGTAACCCATAATATGGCTCAAGCAAAAAGGATAGCAGATTACACAGCATACTTTTATGAGGGCGAAGTTAAAGAATTTGGAGAAACAAAACAAATTTTAGATAAAAATTTATTTGAGGGGATAAGAAAAAAGCAAGTGTAGTAAACCTTGCTTTTCTTCTTTTACTCTGAAATATTTTCTTTTTCCTTAATACCCAAATCAGTATCTTCAAGAGAAGTAATAACCGCTTCATCAATTTGATTAACTTTTTTCTTAGGAGTTGTTCTTTCTCTTTCTTGTTCAAGTTCAGCTTCAAGAGCCTTAACAAAATAACCAAATCTAGTTGAAAATCTTTTTTTGAAGAACATTTTTTGAACCATATAATTTATAGATACAAAGAATCCTTCGCCACCTTGATGCTCATGTAATGAAAGTAAAGTAGTATTTTCATCAACAGCTTCAAGTTCATATCTTGAGATAAAAGTAGCTTGTGTTTTTGAAGTAACAGTAGTTATTTCATAAAGCTCATTTTCTTTATAATCCGTAATTTCTATATAAGCCTCAGCAGTTTTAGTTGTATATTGTCCTATTGTTTTCTTTGTTGAAGTTCCTATAGCGTCTTTTTCATTAAATCTTGGGAAGTCTTGCTTCATCATTTTTTTGAAGATTTTAAAAATCTCTTTAGCTGGATAGTTAATCTCAGCAGTTTCTTTAAATCCGTTACTCAAGTTAAATCACCTCTAAAATTTCTTTCTTTTCTGTATAAAAAAATTATACTATAAAAATATATATAAACAATGAATAATAGCACATAATAGAAAAAAAGTAATGTTTATCTAAAAAAAGAGTAGGGTATTTAAATAAAAATGGTATGGAGCAAAGCTCCATACCATTAAATTTTACAATAATCTGTTTATCACTATTTATTAAGCTTCTTCTCTGTTTGAAGCAATGATAAATGGTGTGTATATTAATACTGATAATGCGAATGTTCCAGCAGCAAGTATTGCAGCTTTGAAATCTCCACCTGTAGCTAAGAAAGCACTAAGGATTGGAGGTGTTGTCCATGGTGTTTCAACACAGATCTTATTAGCAAACGGTATAATCTCAGTAAAGAAATACGCTATTGTTAATGAGATAGCTGGTGTGAATACGAATGGTATGAACATTATTGGGTTAAGAACAAGTGGCATACCGAAGATTACTGGCTCGTTGATTTGGAATAAACCTGGAGCGATAGCAAGCTTGAATAATTCTCTTTGCTCTTGTCTCTTCGCGAAGAAGAAGATAGCAACAAGTAATGCAAGTGTAGCACCTGATCCACCGTGTTGAGCATATACATCTAAGAAGTTTCTTGTTAATGTATGTTGAACAACTCCACCGTTTTGGAATGCTTCCATATTTTCTAATAGTGGAGGCTTGTACATTGTGTTCATAGCTGGATCGATAATGTTTGATCCGTGTAATCCGAAGAACCATAATAATTGTGAGAACATAACTAATCCAATGTATGTGAATGGAGATTGTCCAAGTTTCACAAGTGGCTCTTGGATGAATTTATTAACTGTATCAAGGAATGGTAACTCTATGAAGTTAGTGAATACTATACCTACGATACTGAAGAATACGATAGTAATTGTAGCTGGAATGATTGATGAGAACGCCTTTGATACCGCTGGAGGTACTTGCTCAGGCATTTTGAATGTCCATCCTGCTTTAGTAATAACAACGAATAATTGAGTTCCAATCATAGCAACGATAATAGCTGCGAACATAGCTGTTGATCCAAAGTTTCCTACTGGAATTTGTCCCCATGTTCCGATTGTAGCTTGAGTAGCACCATTTAGTGCATCAGCAGCAACTTCTACAGCAGCTCCATCAGCATTTAAGAAACTAATCATACCGTTAGTAACTGTCATTTCACCAGTTCTAGGACCAGCTTCAGCTAAGATAGCAAAATAAGAAGCGATAGCTGTGATAGCAGCACCTATTCCATCTACCTCGTAAGATTTAGCAAGGCTATATGATATTGATACAACTAAGAATATTGCGATAATAGCTAATGTTGCCCACCAAACTCTCCCCATTACAGGTATAAAGTATTTGTCTAAAATAGGTTGTACACTATCAGCGTACCCAGCTGATTCATTTAGTTTTTTTCCAACTAAAGAACCATCTTTAAGAAGAATGTTATTAAATAATACAGACATGGCACCAACCATGTTAACCCCAAGAGTAGCGATGAAACCATCTCTTAAAGCTACAAGGTGTCTTTGGCCACCAATTACAGCTGCGATAGGCATTAGATATTTCTCTAACCAACCACTAAGTTTGTTCATTGATAATTCCCCCTGAATATTAAATTTTAAAAATAAATCTATAATAAATTATATTTTTAACGTAACTAAAAATTTTGTTGAATAAATTATTGCAGTAATCAACTAAATTAAAATTTGATTATTTCATTAATCCTAAAGCTTGATCTAAAACAGCAGATCCGTCGATTTTTCCATAAGCTCTCATATCGATAACTTCGATTGGTTTACTTGGAACAGCAGCAGATACTTCTCTTAACATGAATCTAACTTGAGGTCCTAAAAGAATTACATCAGCTGTTTGAGCTATGTCTTTGTAAGTTCCTGATCCTGTTGCAGATATATCTAAATCTAATCCTCTATCTGTAGCAGCTTTTTGCATTTTTGTTACTAGTAATGATGTTGACATACCAGCAGAGCAAACTAATAATATTTTTTTCATTATAAAAACCCCTTTCCTTTTATAATTAATAATTTTATTTAAAATCCTTTACAATAGTATGAAACATACCTAAAAAATATTAATCATTTTCAGATAAAAGTTGTAAAGCAAAAGATAGAATATTATCTACTTTTAGTAGACCGTAATCTAAACCTTTAACAACAGCTACTGGAATTGATTTATTTTTTTTTGATGTAAGAGATTTAAAATCTTTTAATTTGTATGCTATTTGAGGAGCGAGTAGGATAAGATTATAATCATCATCTAAATATCTAAACTTATCAAGTGGAATTGCCTCAATTGCTAAGTCTATTTTATTTTCGGGTGATGAGTTTAAAATCTTTATATAATCTTCAAGTTTTTTTACAACTAAACTAGAAGACATACCAGCACAGCATATAAACAAAATTTTCAATGTTTACCACCTCAGATGCATTGTTTTGATTTTTTTTTATTTATTTTGTTTTACACTTATTTATATAGCAAGATGCGTGCCAAAATTATATAATGGCTATTTCTCAATATTTAAAATTTAAGAAATATACTAATGTATATAGAAAAAGATAATGTTTTTAAGAAAAAGTCCAATTTGATATACAGATAAAATTAAAATGTATACAGATGATGAAAAGATGAAATGAAAAGGTTTTTTTGCTAATGAAAAGATTAAAATGTAAGATAAAATAACAAATTGAGTTTAATTTTATAATTAAAAATGTTATTTTAAGAAAAATAAAAGTCATAAACAATTAAGATAAATATCCTAATTATTTATGACTTTTGTAATTAAATTGAAATTATAATTTATATTTAGACGATATTTTATATTGAAATCGCGTGTTTAAATTTCTTTTAAAGTTCTAATAATAAAGCAAATTTCATCATCAGAAAATATAATTTTAAGTTTAGATTCATATGATACAAAGAAACTTTTTAATTTGCAGAAATCTTCTTTATGTTCAGATAAAATATTTTCTTTAATTAAGCAGTTAATATTATCTTCTTGTTTTAAGCTAATTCTTTCAAGTGCACAAGTAGTGTGAAGTATAAGACCGATAGTTACATTTTCTGTTAATTGAATTTCTAAATCTTCATATATATATTTTAGAAAAGCATATATAAATTCTTCATAGATATTTTCATTTATAATATTTTTTATTTTATCTTTGTGAGATTCAATTATAGTAGTAATAGCTTCATCACAAGAATTTTTTATAAGTGATTTAAGTTTTGTTAAATTTGTATCTTTAAAAACATCCGATATAGGAATAAAAGGTATTCCGAAAATTTCAGGATTAAATGTACCAACAATAGCAATTATGTTTTTTTCATCACCAAGTGAATTTACTGTTGAGTAAAATTGTTGAACATTATCAATATTTAAAGGTATTATTTGTATTTTATATTTTTCGGTATCTAATTTTTTTATTAAAATTTCTTTTAGTATTACAGCACTACCTTCACCAGTTGAACAAGTAGTTATAATTATATTTTCACTTTTTACTTTAAAGTTGTCTTTTAAATTGTTTATATTTGAATCTATATAATTAAGATGGCTCTCTTGAACTGAGTACCAAATATTTTCCATATCCTTATCAATGATGGCTTTTCTAGCACACTCTAAAACAGTAAGAGTAGATGCCATTTCAATAACTTTAATTTTAATTCCCGTTTCTTCTTCTATTAATGAAGAAAACATTTTAAGAGAACCCATATCTACTAATAATAAAACACCAGCACCTTTATGATTTTCAATAATTAAATCCTTAAGTTCTTGATATGCTATAGTAGCACTTTTATCAAGATTCATATTATAAGAATAGATATTATGTGCATTGATTAATTTCTTTGCAACATCAACCATAGAAGTAGCAGTAGATTGACCATGCATTGCAACAACTACTATAGGATGATTTAACTCATCTAAGTCAGGATTTTTTCCAAGTGTTAAAAATAATGCTATGAATCCAACTTCATCTAATGGAAGCTTAATTGCAAATTTTTTCTCTATTTTACTTGCAAAAGTTAAAGATAATGCATATTCATCTCTATGTTCTTGAATAATAGATTGAAGAGTAGGATTATTTATATCCTTACCTGAATGAATTCTTTTGATAGTAGAATCTAAATGTAAACATAAACCATAGAATGTTTTACTAGGAAAAACTCTATTAAGACCATCAATAGCTGTGTTTATAAATTCTTCTACAAGTTCTATAATCTCAGGAGAAACAAGTTTAGCAATTTCTTCTTTATTTATATCTTTATCAAAATCGGAAACTAATTTTTTAAAATAACTATTAATTTCATTAGTAAGAACTATATTTATATCTTCTTCATCAACTCCACGCTTTTGATAATTTTCTATTTTATCAGCCATAGATTCATAGAAGTTATCAGGAAGTTCTCCTTTAACAATTTCTAAAATCTCTTCTGATCCATTAGATTTAAATGATAGCTGATTGTTAGGTTTAACTACTTCATCTATTTCATCCATATGATTTTTATATAAGATAAGCCCTTGTTTAACATGAGGTGCAAAATCCGTATTAAGAAGCTTAATTGCTTTTTCTCCTTTAGATATGCATTTAAGGAAAGCATTTGCACAACCAAGTTGGATATCGCTTTTAAGTTGACCAATATTTGCTAAGCAATTATATAATAATAGACATCTTAGACTATTAGGAGAAACTATGATTTCTTTTCCTATTCTAGCAGCTTCTATTCTAAGGAATTCGCATATAAGTTCAAATCTTTCATTGTATGTTCTGTCTCTAAGAGATGGTAATGTTATATTCATTGGCATTCTTCGTCTAAATGTTTGAAGAAGAGTAGTGTCTGTATTTTCTGTAGTTGCACAGATAACTAAAACTTCGCTTTTTTTAACATTTTCACTTTCACCAAGAGGAGTAAATTCTCCTTTATCCATTAAATAAAATAACATTTCCTGTCCTTCAGGAGGAAGTCTATGAACTTCATCTAAGAAAAGAATTCCTTTATCAGCTCTTTCAACAAATCCTATTTGATCCTTATCAGCACCTGTGTAAGCGCCTTTTTTACAACCAAAAAGTCTAGCTAGTAAAAGCTGAGGATTATTTGCGTAATCAGCACAGTTAAATGATATAAAAGGAGCCTCAGGTGAGTAAATGCTGCTTTCTATGGCAAATCTATGCATAAGTTCTGCGAACATAGTTTTACCAACACCTGTTTCACCAAGTAATAATGTGTTTAATCCATGAGGTGGATAAAGCATAGCTGCTTTAGCTTGCTGTATACAGTTTTTTAAACTTTGATTTCCACCAATAATATTATCTATATTAACAATAAAAGAAGTTTTATGTGATGTTGTACTAAGATTAATTTTATATAGTACTGGTTTTCCTTTAATCTTTAATACCTTACCCTCGGTATAAAGTTCATTAAGTATTTTACTAACATTTGCACGTTTTATGTTAAGTCCTTCTGCAATTTCATTAGTTTCACAACCAATAACAGAAGTATTTTTTTGCATTTGTTTGTTAGATATTTCTTCTATGTAATTAAAAACTAATTCTTTATTAGTATAACGTTTCACTCAATCACCCTCTCACAACAAAATAAATTTAGTTTTACTCATAAATTCATATAATAAAAATCCTCTATACTAAATTTTTACAAAAAAATGTGTTTAAAGTTTAAAGTAAGTGTGTATAATTATTAAATTTTGAAATTAAACACTTAAATTGAATTTTAATATAATTTTGGGAAATATCAGGTATAGTTATTAATATTTTTTTAAAACTAAAAATATGTATAGTGAATAAAATTAACAAACGATAAAGGTTAATATTTCCAAATATACAGATTGTATACACATTTAGATAAATTATTGATAATAGGTTAGAGAATGGCTATTTTAAAGGGAATTAATAACTTGGCATATTTTTTGCTTGAATAAATAATGATTATATTTAATAAAATTAAAGTATGTATTATCAGAGAGGTATTTATTGATAGTATGTATAGAATATAGATGGTAAGAGCATAAAGTAAGAATATATTTAAATAACTTACCATAAGAATTAAAGTGATGAAAAAAATGGAGGATTTGAAGATGAGAAAATATTTAGTAGTTAGCAAGGGATTGCCACAATCACAAGCTTTTGAAAGAGCTGCAAGAGAATATACAGCAAAAAATAATTTATCAGTTGACTGGTATTTCAACAAAGAAGTTGATTATTTAGAGGTAGTAAAAACAGAAAATATCGATGTAGTTTTAATTTCACCAGAGGTTCTAATAACAGAAAATAAAATTAAAGCAGAGCTTGATACAATAAATGTAGAATATGTTTCAGTTAAACCATCAGATTTTGGTTTAAGAAGACTTGAAAAAATATTACCATTATTAGATGCTAAATAATTAAATTTTAATGCCACAGTATAATGCTGTGGCATATATTTTCATAAAGGGGAGTTCAAGATGTCAGCATGTTGTCCAAAATGTAATAAAAAATTAGATTTTACATATACAAAGGAAGCGGTAGGAAGAGAAGTAGTAAAATGTCCAAAGTGTATGACTAATCTTCAAGAGAGTAAAGTAACTAAGATAATATCTTTATTGTTAGCAATTATACCTATTTTCTTTTTAGCATACTTTATCAATAATTTCTTTATAAGAATAATTGTTATATTTATTTGGGCTTTTGCTATTAATTTATATATTAGACCATTAATAGCTAAGTTTAATTTAATAAAAAGATAAGGTATCTGTTGCAGATATCTTATCTTTGCATTTAAAAGATGTTTTGATATATATTGACATTAAATATTTGAAGGTATATAATTTAGTAAAAATAAAGGCTATGAAAAGAAGAGTAGTTATAATGATATATTTAGAGAGTTTTCGGGTGGTGCAAGAAAATTATAAAGTTATAATGAAACAAGGCTTGGAGCTGCATACGGATCTTGTAATTTATTTATAAGTGATGCTATGACGTATGTTCACGTTACAGAACTAGAGTATATTTTAAAAATAAAAAGTAAGTGAAATGTACTTGAAGAGCTTAGTGTAGTGATACACTAAGGAATAAGAGTGGTATCGCGAAGTAATTCGCCTCTGTAGAATAGGATTTCTATAGGGGTTTTTTTGTTTTTAAAATAGTATTAGAATTTTATAAATTTTAAAGGAGTGACAGAAATGATAAGTAAAAGATTAGGAAGAGATGGAAAACCTGTGTTCCCTAAAAGAGCTATAATCACAGCAGGAATGCCTTATGGTAATAAGAATCTTCATTTTGGACACGTTGGAGGTATGTTTGTACATGCAGACATATATGCAAGATTTTTAAGGGATAGAATTGGTAAGGAAAATGTTATATTTGTATCAGGAACAGATTGTTATGGTTCACCTATTCTTGAGAGTTATAGAAACTTAAAAGAAGAAGGATATGAAAAGTCAATGGAAGACTACGTTATGACAAATCATTTAAGTCAAAAAGAGACTTTAGCAAAATATAATATTAGTTTAAATCTTTTTGGAACATCTGCATTTGGAAGAAGTGGAGAAATTCATAATAAAATGTCAGAAGAAGTATTTAATACTTTATTTGATCATGGATACATTAAAAAGATGTCAACATTACAATTCTTTGATGAGGAAAAACAAACATTCCTTAACGGAAGACAAGTAGTTGGTAAGTGTCCAATAGATGGATGTACTTCAGACAAAGGATATGCAGATGAATGTTCACTTGGACATCAATACATGCCTTCAGAATTAATTCATCCTGTAAGTAAATTATCAGGAACAGTTCCAGTATTAAAAAGTATAGATAACTGGTATTTTAGTTTAGAAGATTCAATTGATGATATGAGAGTATTAAATGAATTCTTAATGAAAAATACAAATAGAAGAAAATATGAACTTAAAGCAATAGATGAATTCTTAAAAAAACCATTACTTTATGTTCAAAGAAAATATATAGATGATATGGATGCACTTGTAGCTAAACTTCCAGCTCATGAATTACTTGATGAGGAGAAAAAATCATCAGTAAGCTTTATATTTGAAAACTTAGATGGCAGAGATGCTGCTAAAGCTATTTTAGATGAAATGGGGATTAATTATAGAAGTGGTAAGACTTTAGTTCCATTTAGATTATCAGGAAATATCTCATGGGGAGTTAAAGTTCCAGAGAGAGATGGACTTAAAGATTTAACATTCTGGGTATGGCCTGAATCATTATGGGCACCAGTTTCATTTACAAGAACTTATCTTGAGTCAATTGGGGCTAAAGATGATGAATGGAAAAAATGGTGGGATAGTGAAGATTCAATGGTTTATCAATTTATTGGAGAAGATAATATCTACTTCTATTCAATTGCTGAAATGGCAATGCTTATGGGACTTAAAACAAAGAAAGGTGAAGATGTAAATATTGATAATATTCATTTCCCTCACATTGTTTCAAATAAGCACATCTTATTTATGGATAAGAAAGCAAGTAGTAGTTCAGAAGTTAAACCACCTATGGCAGATGAATTATTAGCACATTATTCAAAAGATCAATTACGTATGCATTTCATGAGTCTTGGATTATCAAACAAGAGTGTTGGATTCAAACCTCAAGTTTATATGCAAGAAGAAGAAAAAGTTGGAGTAGATGCAGTATTAAAAGAAGGAAATCTTTTAACAAATGTATTTAATAGACTTATACGTTCATGCTTATATTCATTACAAAGTCTTGGAGATACACTTCCATCATTTGAAGTTACAGATAAAATTAAAGAATTATCAGAAAAAGCAGTTGAAGAATATGAAAAGCACATGTACAATCAAGACTTCCATAGAATAGCATATGTACTTGATGAATATATTAGAGGGGTCAATAAACACTGGGCTAGTAACAGTAAAAATGAAGAGAACATGAAGCAAGTAGTTGCAGACTGTTTCTATGCTTGTAAAATTATAGCTATATTAGTTCATCCAATAGCACCAGAAGGCTGTGAGATGTTCAGAGAATATCTTAATATTGATGAAGATGCAATGTGGAATTGGGATAATATCTTAGCACCACTTAATGTTTATTTCAAAGATGAAAATCATACATTTAAGTTCTTAGAACCTAAGGTGGATTTCTTTACAAAGCTTGATCACCAATATTAATATTTAATTTATATAAACAAAAAATCAGTATGCAAAAGCATGCTGATTTTTTGTTTATTATTATAAGAAATTTTTTTGTGTAATACTGATGAAATAATAATTTTAGGCTAAAGTAAGTTCTGCTAAATAAAAATTAAAAAAATAGTAAATAAGACTAAATAAATAGAGTAAATTATACGATAATTTAATTAGTCAAAATAGTAGATGAAATTAGTGTTTCTTGGGGGAAAAATGGAAAATTATGAAGTGCTTTATAAGGAATTGAATAAAGAGTTTCAAAGTTATCAAATGTTTGTAGAAGAAAAATTACAAAAAATTAATCAAGTTAATAAAGAACTTGAAAGAACTCTATCTATATTTGTTAACATAGTAGAAGTGAGTAAATATATCAATTCTAATATATCTGATTCTAACTTGCTTAGCATGATAAATGATATGATAGTAGGAATGTTAGGAGTAAATTACTCAACGATACATTTATTTGAAGATGATATGTTGGTACCTAAAACAACTAATTTAGGAGAGCTAGGGAAAACAAAAAGGCATTATGTACTAGATGAAGTAAGGACAGGTGAGTCTTTTATTAGAAATGATAGTAATGGAATTTTTAGTGAAGTAGATAGTAACATTAGAGTGAATTCTTTAATAGGCGTACCAATAAATATTAAAGATAAACTTATTGGTTATATAATAGTTGAACACATGTATTATTCATTTTTTGAAAAAGAAGATGTGAATTTTGTGAAATATATAGCCCATCAAGTTGCTATAGCTATTGAAAACAGTATGTTATATAAAAAAATTCAAGAGGCAGCACAGCGAGATTCATTATTAGATATCTGTAATAGAAAATATTTTTATGAATTAATAGAAAATGAAAAAAAGAAAAGTGGAAATCTCAAAAATTTTGCGATAGTAATGTCTGATATTGATGATTTTAAACATATAAATGATACATTTGGTCATCAATTCGGAGATAAAGTTTTAAAAGCAGTAGTTTCTATAATGAAAGAAGATTTAAGAACAAATGATATTATAGCAAGATATGGGGGAGAAGAAATTATTATTTTCTTAAGTGGAGATAGGAGTAAGGATCAAACTGTAGAAGAGATAGAAAAGATGCGTGAAAAAATTGCTAAAAATGATATAGCTTATAATGAAAAACTTGATTGTAATGTTACTGTTAGTTTTGGTATAGGTTTTTCATTTGATGATGAAAATTGTTGTTTAAGTATTGATAGGATTATAAAACAAGCAGATGATAAATTGTATGTTGCAAAGAGAACGGGAAAAAATAAAGTTGAATATTAAAAAAATACTCATTTTAAATTTATTTTTAAAATGAGTATTTTTTTAATTTATTTTTGTTATAAAATCACCTGTATGTTTAATATAATTTATAAAGAAAAAAATTTAAACTATCTAATTTAAAATAAATAGGTGTTTTATGGATATAAAAAAATTACTTAGGATTATTAGAAAAGAAGAAAGTGGTAAGTTAGATTTTAAAGAAAAAATGAGTATTAGCACTGATTCAGAGAAAAAAGAATTTGTAAAAGATATATGTGCAATAGCTAATTCAAAGGGTGGAAGAGGCTATATAATTGTTGGAATACAAGATAAAAGTAAAAAGATAATTGGAGTAGAAGATACAAGTAAATTAAATGAAGAAAGGATGCAGCAGATAATTAGTTCAAGGTGTGATCCACCTATACCAATATCAGTTGAAGAGATTTTTGTAAATAAAAAGAAAGTTTTAGTAATAACAATATTTGATGGTGATCAAAAACCATATCAAGTACGGGATACAGGAGCTTTTTATATTAGAAGAGGATCTGTTACTGATTTTATGAGAAAAAGTGAGCTTGTTAATGTTTTTCAGGATAAACTAGATTTGAATATAGAAACTTGTGGAATTGTAAATTCAAATAAAAAACTTCTTGATGATAAACTTTTAAATGATTATTTTGGTGCTAAAAGAATTGTTTTAAATAAAGAAAATAAAAATTTTCTATTAAGTAGTAGTAATATTATAAAGTTTAATAAAAATAGTGGTGAAGATATATGTACATTAGGTGGATTATTAGTTTTTTCAGAAGTTAATAGTCTTGCTATTCCATACAATTTTATAAAGATTTCAGAAGAGGGAAAAAGAAAAAAGGATAAATACATACAAGGTTCATTACTTAGTATGATTGATCAGGTTCAGGAGCATATAAAAGCATTTTTACCTAAAAATTATCCTAATAGCGCTATTGCAGAAGCTATTAAAAATGCTGTTTTATATAGAGATTACACTTTAAGTAATTATATAGAGGTGATTATTGGTAGAGAAGAAATAATAGTCAAAAATCCAGGTAGGTTTATTGAAAATAGTGGTGATTATATGATTAACTATTCGAAAAGAAATATGTGGATTTATGAAAAGCTAGTAACTTTAGACACTAAAAATCGATTTATAGGAGACGGGAATGGTTTTAAAAGAATGAATTTAACTCTTGGTAATCTTGGCAAAGTTAAAGTTATTGAGAGTAAAAATGAAGAAGCAGTAAAAGTTATTTTTCCAGGTACAAAATCTTTAAAAAGTTAAAAGAGGTGTTTGAGATGATAAAGTTATTTTGTAATAAAAGAGGTAGTGGTAAGAGTAAGCAACTTATTAACTTAGCTAATACCGATATAAAAGAAATAAAGGGAACTTCAGTTTTTATTGATGATGATGAAAAAAGAATGTTAACTGTAGATTCTAAAATTAGATTTATTTCAATGAAAGAGTACCCAGTAACAACTTATAAGGAATTTTCAGCATTTCTTTATGGGATATTATCAAAGGATTATGATTTAGAGAATATGTATATTGATAATTTATCTAAGATATTAAAAGAGTTTGATATGAATTCTTTAGGTTACTATTTAGAAGATTTAAATAAACTTAGCACAAAATATAATGTAAACGTATATATTAATGTGCATAGTGAAGAAGATGCTATTCCAGATAGAGTAAAAGCTTATACAGCATAAAATTAAGAACACCTGTAAAATATTTTGCAGGTGTTTGTTTTATATTTTTACGCTTTTAACTAAAGTTAAATTAATTTGAATATATTTAAGTAGGATATTATTTAATGAAATAACCTTGTGAATTAGGGTTATAAACTATATACTATAAATATGCCTTTTTAGGGAATATAAATAAAATTTAGAAATAATAATTTTTGTAGGAGGTAAGCAGAATGGCAAATGTGTTAGATATTCTTCAAGAACGTGGATACATAAAACAATTTACACATGAAGATGAAACAAGAGAACTTTTAGAGAAGGAAAAAGTAACATTCTATATAGGTTTTGATCCAACAGCTGATAGCTTACATGTAGGTCACTTTATAGCAATGATGTTCATGTCACATATGCAAAAAGCGGGACATAGACCAATAGCTCTTATTGGTGGTGGAACAGCAATGATTGGTGATCCAAGTGGAAAAACTGATATGAGAACTATGATGACAAAGGAAACAATAGAGCATAATGTTGCTAGTATCAAAAAGCAAATGGAGAAATTCATAGACTTTAGTGATAATAAGGCAATTCTTGTGAATAATGCAGATTGGTTATTAAATCAAAACTATGTAGAATTTATAAGAGATATTGGAGTGCACTTCTCAGTAAATAGAATGCTTGCAGCAGAGTGTTTCAAACAAAGAATGGAGAAAGGTCTTTCATTCTTAGAATTTAACTACATGTTAATGCAAGGATTTGATTTCTATGAATTAAATAGAAGATTTGATTGTAAGTTACAACTTGGTGGAGATGATCAATGGTCAAATATGATAGCTGGTGTTGAGCTTATAAGAAAGAAATCACAAAAGAGTGCAAGTGCTATGACATGTACACTTTTAACTAATTCAGAAGGACAAAAAATGGGTAAAACAGTAGGTGGAGCTTTATGGTTAGATCCAGAGAAGACAACACCATATGATTTCTACCAATATTGGAGAAATGTTGGCGATGCAGATGTTGAAAAATGCTTAAAACTTATAACATTCGTAGAAATGGATGAAGTAAGAAGACTTTGCGCATTAGAAGGTTCTGCAATAAATGAAGCTAAAAAAGTTCTTGCTTTTGAAGTAACAAAACTTATTCACGGAGAAGAAGAGGCTAAAAAAGCTATGGAAGCAGCTGAAAGCCTATTTGGAAATGGTGGAAATATGGATAATGTTCCTACTATTGAAATTGAAGAAAGTGTTGTTGGAACAGAGCTTTTAGAAGTTCTTGCAAACAATGGTGTATTTAAATCAAAAGGTGAGGGAAGAAGACTTATTCAGCAAGGTGGAGTATCAGTAAATGATGTAAAACTTGAAGATGATAAAAAAGTTATAGAAACGTCTGATTTTAAAGATGATATGATTCTTGTTAAAAGAGGAAAGAAAAAATTCTATAAGATTGTAATTAAGTAATTAGATTAGATTAGAAGAGATAAGAAATTATCTCTTCTTTTTGTATTAAAAAGAAATTTATGTCTTATAAATGTAATAAATTGGAGTTATACTAATTTAAGGTTTTAAGCATTTTACGAAAGAGAAAATAAGGGAGGGTGATTAGTTTTGTTACAAGAATCAAAAGGGCTTGGTCTATCAAAATATATATTTATTGCATTTGCAATTGTAGTAGTTATAGGATACTTCTTTTTACCAAATCAAGTTGCAGTACAATTATCTACTTTTGGTGGAATAAATACTATGCAAAAGTTAGTATATTCAATTTTAATTTTAGTAATTGGAGCA